>JBMZCV010000085.1:0-20380 GCA_049613665.1 Chitinophagales bacterium
CAGTTGTAATAACTCTGAATCCATTTGTACGCTATTACGATAGCTTTGATAACTTTGTGTTCCCATAAATACAAAAATATAAATTTTTTATCATTAAAAAGTCAAAGCGGAAATAGCTGCCGTTTATTAAATAGTGCTTGGCACTTAACTATGAATAGCCTTGTGTTTTAACGCAAGGCGGCAGAATATGACTTTTGGTAACTATTCACAGCAAAAAAAGGGTTTGGGTAGGTATAAAACCTACCGCTATTGAGCCTTTTTACTAATGTTGCTCAATAGCGGTGCTTTTTATAAACACCTTTTCGACATATTTCAGCTAAATATCAAAATAGAAAATCAAAGTGCGAAAAGACAGTTTTATACAACCAATCAAGCATTAAGGCATTAAGATAAATTAAGCTCTTAATCCTTCTTAACTTCTTAATGTTTAGCTGAAAAACTAAGCAAGTAAAATTGCCAGAACTATTGCCAGACCAAAAAGCTTGATGGATGCTTGTATTTGTGAATGAAATGTTTTAACTTGCTTATTAAACGACATACTCAACAAAATATAAAACAAGTATCTACAATTCTCCATATTATGAGCCAAGAAAGTGCAAGAAAAAAAATAGTTAAAGAAAAACGGAAGCAAACAGGAAGTTTAGATTTATCTTTTGAATTTCTTTTCAAAGTTCCTGAAGAAATAATAGAGTTAAAACATTTACATTCCTTAAATCTTACCAATAACCATCTTTCTGATTATAGTTTTTTGGAAAATTTGGTACACTTACAAACTTTAAATCTTGGAAGTAATCAGATTTCGGATTATAGTTTTTTAGCAAATCTGCACAACTTAACGACTTTAGACCTTCGTTCTAATGAAATTTCGGATATTAGTTTTTTAGCAAATCTGCACAACTTAACGACTTTATATCTTAGTTATAATGAAGTTTTGGATATTAGTTTTTTAGCAAATCTACACAACTTAACGACTTTAGACCTTAGTTATAATGAAATTTCGGATATTAGTTTTTTAGTAAATCTGCACAACTTAACGACTTTAGACCTTCGTTCTAATGAAATTTCGGATATTAGTTTTTTAGCAAATCTGAGCAACTTAACGAGTTTAGACCTTAGTGATAATCAAATTAAAATACTGCCGAGATGGGTAGTAGATTTTAGTTTGGATATTGTCTGCAATTATGTTCTTGTTAATAATGCAATAGATATTGGAGGTAATCCATTAGAATATCCACCAATAGAAATTGTTGAGAAAGGCCGAAATGCAATTGTTAAATATTTTGATGATATTGAAAAACAAGGAAAAGATTATCTTTATGAAGCAAAACTATTGATAGTTGGCGATGGTGGAGCTGGCAAAACGAGTTTAGCATGGAAAATGAAGAAATTGGATAGCGAAATGCCCAAAGAAGGAGAAGACCGAACAAAAGGTATTGAGATAAAAGCCATGTCCATACATAATATACACCAAACAAAGCAGTCTTTTTTAATGAATGTTTGGGATTTTGGTGGGCAAGGTTACTATCATAGTACACATCAGTTTTTTTTGACCAAACGCTCATTGTATGTTTTGTTGAATAATACTCGAATCAACAAAACAGATTTTAATGATTGGTTGCAAACTATTGCCTTATTTAGCGACAATAGCCCTGTCATACTTGTTGAAAATGAAGTAGGAGGAGCTAAATCAGAGTTAGATGAGAAAGGTCTAAAAAGTTTTTTTGGGAATATACTTTATAAACGCATTGCGAATATTGCCAATATCACAGATGGGCGTTTAGAGCAACTAATCAGTGATATTAAAATCGAAATACAGCGTTTGCCACATATAGGCAGCGAGTTGCCAAAACAATGGGTTGAAATTCGTAAAAGCCTAAAAACAGTAGCAGAAACACAAGCGTATATTAGCGATAGAGCATTTTATGAGATATGCAAACAGCATCGCATTTCCGAAAAAGAAGCTAGGCAGCGTTTAGGAGACCTTTTTCATGATCTTGGAATTTTCCTGCATTTTAGAGATGATAAAGTGCTGAAAAGGATTGTTATTTTACAAAATGCTTGGGCAACAAAAGGCGTTTATACTATTTTGGACAATGATGTAGTGCGTTCGCAAAATGGTTATTTTACCATCGAACAAGCCGAAAATATATGGAACAATACAGACTATGAAGATTTGCACGATGAATTGGTGAGTTTGATGGAAAAATTCAAACTGTGTTATCGCATTCCCTATTCTACGCCAACTGCCTATATTTCGCCCAATTTGCTTCCTGTTGAGCAGCCAGATTATACATGGGATAAGCATCAAAATCTTGTCATTTATTACGATTATGATTTTATGCCAAAAGGCTTATTGGGTATGTTGATTGTTGAACTACACCGATATGTTAAAGATATTAAAAATTTGGCTTGGCGAAATGGTTGTGTTTTTCATCATCAAAATACAGATGCTCAAGTTATCGAAACTTATGGTAAGAAAAAATTGGAAATCCGCATCAAAGGTATTCATTGCGTTCATTTATCTAGCATTATTATCAGCGAAATAGACAAATTGAATGACTCTTTTAAGCGAATAAAAGTAAAGAAGCTAATTCCGTGTCCTTGTTCTGATTGCAAAAAGTCTGATACTCCCGAGTTTTACGAATATAAAGATTTAATGAGGCGGAAATCAAGAAATAAATTAACGATAGAGTGTTCATATAGCTATGACGATATTAAGGTTTTAGAAATATTGGAAGCATCTTATAATGAAAATTATGTAGGAACACTCTCTTTAAAACAGCTCATTCAGGAAGGTAAAATTAAAGAAGCAATTGATGCTTTTGAACAAGAATTTCCAAGAGAAGGAACTTTGCTTTTATCTAAATTTAATCAATTGGAACGCTACTATTATTTAGGCATGATAGATTCTAAAGAATGGTTTGTCAATAAACAACAAATAACTAATAGTCTATTGTATTTGTCAGAGCAGCCATCACGAAAAGCGACAATTGTTATAACAAGCAAAAATATAGAATTAAAGCAATTAGATAAAAAACTAGAAGTTATTGAAAAGCAGCTTGAAGGGCAGAATATGTTACTCAATAATATTATGGATAAAAGCCATGTTTATCAACATGAATTAATTGGATTATTGAGAATGATTGAAAGCAAGGAAAATAGGATAAGCGAAGATTTTGCAGCAGAAATCGTAGCTACTATTGAAAAAGGAATGGCTGATTTTGTCCAAAAAGTACCTAATGAAACGACAATTATTGCAGAATGGCAAAAGGCATCTCATCAATTAAAATTAATGCCTGATTCTAAGGCAAAAGCAAAATTAAAATGGACAGTACCATTTTTGTTTATAGAATTGGAAAAAGAAATCAGTTGGGATGGAAAAGCTTGGTTCAATGAAATAAAAGGAGATATAAAAAGAGGCATTAAAGGCAATTGGAAAGAGATGTTTGTTAAGGAGTATTAAGTGAGATTTTTTAGGAAAAACTAGCGAAATTAGGCTTCTTAATACGGAAAATCTTACATATTTAACAAATGTTTAATCAAAAAAAGATTGTAATATTACAAGTAACTTTTTTGTTTCTATAAAAAAATATGTGTTGCTAATATGATTATTTGTTATTGTACAAACGTTTCGCATCTACGACGCTTTTAAATGAGAAGTGAACCGAGCAGGTTACAAATGTTTCGTACCTACGGTACTCTAAAAAGCTGTTTTATAAATTTCTTTAAGCATCATAGATGCGAAACGTTTGTAGTAAATGATAAAATAGCCCAATATTTTAGCCTCTTAGAGGCGAAATGTTTGTTGCAAAAAGTATATTTTTAGGAATTTCATGAACGAAAAGGCAGAAAAACGTTTTTTTTCAGAAAATCACGATAAAAACAGATATTGGTCATAAACATTTGGAAATTTAAACAAACCATGAAAAATACCTACACATTTCAAAAAACAACAGCTACTGACGAGGCACTAAAGCCCTTGAAAAAAAGCTGTTTGGCAAACTTGACGAGTCCGCAAGATGATTATTGGGCAGAAATGAGAGCGAAGGCAGTTCTTTGGAAAATCGTTAGTGATGATTCATTGATTGGATATGCTTGCGTAAATAGCCAAAACAAATTGCTACAATTTTATGTCATTCCTACTTATTTTTCAAAAGGCACATTGATTTTTCAAGAATTTTTGCGGCAGCAAGCTATTAAAAAAGCACTTGTCGGCACAAACAACCCTATTTTTTTGTCTTTGGCACTGAATGAGGTAAAAAAAATTGAAATAGACACTTATTTGTTTAGAATGATACATGATGAAGTGTCTATCGAAGAAAAAGAAGGTGTTTTTAGAGCTTGCGAAATGGGAGAAATAGAGCATTTTCTTGATTTTTATTATGATAGTATAGAAGCAGACAAAGCATTTATGTCGAACTATCTTAGGAAGTATATTGAACAAAAAGGAATTTTTGCTCTAGAAAAAGAAAACCAAATCATAGGTGTTTGCGAACTTAGAATAAATCCTACTGCACCAGATTTTGTAGATATTGGAATGGTTGTTTCGCCAGAATTTAGAAAACAAGGCTATGGCACTTATTTGTTGAACAAGGCGAAAGAAGAAGCTTTGTTGCGAGGGAAAACGCCAATTTGTGCTTGTGATAAAGATAATATGGCATCTTTCAAAGCTATTTCCAATTGCGGTTTTATCAGCACATGTCAGTTGTTGGAAATTGTGTTTAAGTGAGATGAAAAGCTGTAAATAATGAGAAAAATAGACATGGCGACCTATCAAGCAAATCCATCGAGGTATCAATTAAGAGCTGGCGATGCGGCCGATGCTCCTAATTGTCCTTATGGCAATAAATTTCGATGGATAGGATATGACTTTGAGGAAAAAACGTATGTTCGCTTTACAAAATCAGTATTCAAATTATTGGTAGTGAATGATGAAAAATAGTATATCGGATTGTTCAGAAAGCAAGAATAAAAACACAAAGCTAGAAAGTGTTTACCAAAAAGCTACTTTGAGTGGCGGCTGTTTTTGGTGTACGGAAGCTATTTTCCAACAATTGAAAGGTGTCGTACAGGTGGAAAGTGGATATAGCGGAGGAAAAATAGAAAATCCAACGTACAGAAAAGTCATTAGCGGCACTACTGCACATTCAGAAGTTGTAGAAATAAAGTATGACAAGTTTCAAATCTCATACCGAGACTTAATCAAAATTCACCTGACTACGCATAATCCTACAACTTTAAAAAAGCGGCGAGCAACTGACCAATTTTCGCCATATCGAAGTATTGTTTTTTATCGCAGTGAAGCAGAAAAAGAAGTAGCGATAGAAGTAATCAGAGAAGTGCAAGATTTTTTTGATAAAAAGATTGTTACGGAAGTAAAAGAGTTTCAGATTTTTTATAAAGCAAGTTTATATCATCAAAATTATTATGAAACAAAACCCAATAGCTTGTATTGTCAGACAATAATTGACCCAAAGTTGGAAAAGTTTAAGAGGCTTTATAAGGAAAAAATGAAATGAGTATTTAATTTCTAACAGCTATTCTCGCTTTGAAATAAAATAAATAACACAAAGCTCTATGGAATAAAAAAAGGTCAGCGAATCAAAAAAAACGCATCAATACTACAATAGTATTGATGCGTTTCTAATATTGAGCTTTGTATAAGCACTTTTTTATTCCGTAATTTTTTGTCGCAGTGCAACCGCTTTTTTACTATTACCTCTAATTTTCATATTGAGCAACTCCACAGCGAAAGAAAAGAACATCGCAAAATAGATATAACCTTTAGGTATTTCTTGGTGGTGGAAATGATGTAAGCCCTCGAAAACAAGCATAAAACCAATCAATAACAAGAATGACAAAGCCAACATTTTCATCGTTGGGTGTTTTTGGATAAAGTCGCTAATGCTTTCCACAAAAATAAGCATGACTATCATTGAAATAACAACAGCAATAATCATAATGAGTACATTATCTACCAAACCAACGGCTGTGAGTATAGAATCAAACGAAAAGACAATATCTAGCATCACAATCTGTGCAATGACTGCCCCAAAAGTGACGGCCTTGGAATTGACATTGTGGCTTTCCTCTTCTCCCTCTAGCTTATGATGGACTTCGGAAGTTGCTTTCGCCAATAAAAACAAACCACCGACCAGCAAAATAATATCTCGCCAACTCAAGCCGAAAACGACAGGCTCTACCATGCCGACAATCCAACTGATACACAATAACAATAAAATGCGAAATCCTAATGCCAACATCAAACCGATGCGTCTGGCACGAGGTTGTTCTTCTTTTGGCAATCGTCCTGAAACGATAGACAAAAATACTAAATTATCGATGCCCAATACAATTTCCATAAAGGTTAGCGAAACTAAGCTAATGAAAACTTCGGGTGTAAAAAGTATGTCCATAATTTAAAAAAATTTTAATTTTTCAGTAGTGGCAAACTATGCGGTTGCCTTTTTTAGTGTTGAGTTTAATATTTTAATAGTTTAATAGTTTTTAGCAGTTGTAAATTATTTTTTTAGTTGTGATAACTTGTTTTTTTGAAGAAAAAAATAACTAAAAACTCACAATTAAAAACTATTAAACCATATTCATGTATCTTTTAAATTTATCAATCACTTGCTGCATATCGTCTGGAATAGGCGACTCGAAATACATCTGTTTGCCTGTTGCTGGGTGTTCAAAGCCCAAAATGCGAGCGTGCAAGGCATGACGAGGCAAGATTTTGAAACAATTGTTGATAAATTGCCGATATTTAGTATAAACCGTTCCTTTCACAATTTTGTTCCCTCCATACTCTGGGTCGTTGAATAATGGGTGTCCGATATGTTGGAAATGCACCCTAATTTGATGTGTTCGGCCAGTTTCTAAGCGACATTCTACGAGTGTTAGATAGCCAAAACGCTGCAAAACTTTGTAATGTGTTACGGCATGTTTTCCATAGTCGCCATCTGGAAATACATCTTGCACTTGTCGGTATCTCAAATGACGGCCGACATGTCCTGTGATAGTGCCTTCGTCTTCTTCAATATCTCCCCACGCTAAAGCAACATATCGTCTCACGACTGTATGATTGAAAAATTGTTTGGCAAGATGTGTCATCGCATAATCCGTTTTGGCAACCACCATCAAGCCAGAAGTATTTTTGTCGATGCGATGCACCAAACCAGGCCGAGCCGAGCCTTCAATGCTAATGCCTCCGCCTCGTTTATTGATAGGCAAATTTTGGAAATGATGTAACAAACCGTGTACCAAAGTGCCTGTATAGTTGCCTGCACCTGGATGTACGACTAAATTTGGTGGTTTCATCACTATCAAAATATCATTGTCTTCATACTCAATTTGCAAATCCATTTCTTCGGCTTGCAGCTTAAATTCTCGCACAGGCTTTGGCAATACTACGCTAATTTCATCATTTGGCCGCACCTTATAATTTGCTTTTACTGCCTTATTATTGACCAAAATGCAAGCTGCTTTTGCTGCATTCTGAATTTTGCTACGACTGACTCTTTCCATACGCAAATGCAAAAACTTATCTATGCGAAGCGGGCTTTGTCCAGGGTCTGCTTTTACCTTAAAATGTTCGTATAATTCTTCCTCTTCTATGTCATTTTTCAAAGAATCATTGTTTATGTTGCTCATATTTTTTCTTTTTTACTAGAATGCAAAGTTTAACAATATTAAATTGATAAACAAAATTTTAGACGAATAAATATATAAAATGAAACGACTTTTTCTATTTACTAGGTGTCAAGCATAGTGCCAAATGAATGAATCAAGCTTTAATGCTTTTATTAAAATGTTATTTATTTACACAAAATATGATAAAAAAACATATTGCTTGCTTTTTTAGTATATAATTTAAAATCATCATAATTAATTGTTTTTTCGCTTTGGCTAAAATATTAATCTATAACCAATAAAATATTTTAACATGCTACTCTTTTTTGCCTGCTTAAAATTTTGGGAATAATGTTTATTAAATAACTTTAAAATGACATAAAATTGACAGTGTATATATTTTTATTTAAAGAAATTAAAAATGTTTTTTTCGATTCATTTTTTAGAAAAAGCTCTTTTTTTTAAAGGGAAAGACGGCTTCAAAAAAAGTATAGATAAGTTTTTTTAGTAATGTAGTTTAATGTAGCCCTTATTAAGCCTTTTAATAAAACGTAATTACCTTCAAAAGCTTTTTTTAAAAAAACAACATCTACTATGCTTGTTTTTTGCTTCAAAAAAACTATTTTTATGAACGAAAAAAAATAAATTCAACCAGAAGACCTTACATAAAAAATATCCATAGTTTTTTTTAACAAAAAATACATTACAATGACAAAAGGAATTACTTATTTTTTGAGTAGTATCTTGTTTTCTGCACTACTATGTTGTAGTATAAGCAAGGTTGCTGCTCAAAATTGTGCAACAGGAGAAACAGAATATATCGTTACGGTAAATGACGATGGCGATTACGCTGAAGAACGTAGTTGGGAATTGGTTTCTGCTGATGGTGCAACTTTAATTTTAGAACAAACATGTGGCAATTATACAGCAGGAAGTTATGCTGCTTGCTTAGTTGATGGAATGAACTATGTTTTCAATGCCTATGATTCTTATGGCGATGGTTGGAATGGTGGTACATTTAGTATCTCTTTAGCTTCATCGGGTTGTGAGATTACAAGTGGCTTGCCTAACAATACACTTGCTGGCGACAATACTACCGACTGTGCTGTTTCAGACCTTGAGTTAGCATTTGCTTTTACGGTTGGAGATGCTATTTTCGGCTGTACAGACCCTAATTCATTAAATTATAATGCTTGTGCAACAGAAAGTGACAATTCTTGCATATATCCAGCCGATGGTTTGATGTGTGTTACAACAGGTACGATTACTATTGATAATGCTACTTTTGCCGACTCTGGCGATGCAGGAGCTAATTATAGCAATAATGAAGATTGTCTAGTTACTATTTGCCCTGCCACAACAGGCAATTTTTCTACTATTGATTTTACAGAAGTTAGCTTAGAAACTTGCTGTGATGTGTTGTCTATTTATAATGGTACTACATTAGATTGTGTTTTGGAAGAGGATTTGGAAACACCTATGATGTTTCGCTCAACAGATGCTTCTGGTTGTTTAACCGTAAAATTTACTTCTGATGGTAGTGCAACTGAAGCAGGTTGGTTTGCGAATATTTCAAATACAGCAACGCCAGAGATAGACCCTTGCAGCTTGCCAGACCCTGATGGTACAAACTGTGAATATCCTGCTACTATCGCTAGTTTGCCTTACAGTGCAACAGGTATGACAACAGAAGGCTTTGGCGATGATTATAGTAGTGATGATGCTTGTGGTAGTAATTATTTAAATGGTGATGACTTTGTGTATAGCTACACTCCAATGACAGATGAGGCAGTAAGTATTACATTAACCAATACTGGTACTTGGGCGGGTGTTTTAGTTTTTGATGGTTGCCCAGATGATGCAAATACTACTTGTGTGGACATAAATACAAATAGTGCAGGCAATCCATTTTTGGAAGAAGTAGCTTTAATGGCTGGTACGACTTATTTCATCATGATTTCTACCTATCCAACGCCAGATTTTACGCCTTTCGATATTGATATACAAGCTTTGAGTTGTTTAAGTCCGACAGTTGATGCGGTACTAGCATGTAATGATGGCAATGAAGCAGATTTTTATATTGATGTAACAACTACTTTTGGTAGCGGAACTGCTTATACGATTAGCAATGATTATGATACAAATACTGCTGCTGCTATTGATGGACAAATGACACAAATTGGCCCTTTTCCTAATGGAACAACAGTAAGTGTTACTGTTACTGACGATTCTGATATGAGTTGTACAACGACAAATACTGGTTTGACAGGAGATTGTACGCCACTTCCAGCAGGTTCTAGTTGTGAATTTCCTGCTATTATCGCTAGTTTGCCTTACAATGCAACAGGCATGACAACAGAAGGTTTTGGCGATGATTATAGCTCTGCCGATGCTTGCGGTAGTAGTTACTTAAATGGCGATGATTTTGTGTATGAATATACGCCAATGACAGATGAAACAGTAAGTATCACATTAACAAATACGGATACTTGGACAGGTATTTTAGTTTTTGATGGTTGTCCAACAAGTGCTAACACAACTTGTGTAGGAATAAATACTAATAGTAATGGCAATCCATTTTTGGAAGAGGTGGCTTTAATGGCAGGCACGACTTATTTTATGATGATTTCTACCTTTCCAACGCCAGATTTTACGTCTTTCGATATTGATATACAAGTTTTGAGTTGCAATCCAACAATTGATGTAACAACTGTTTGTGATGATACCGATGATACTAGCTTTTCTATTGATGTAACGACTACTTTTGGCATTTTAGCATCTTATACTATCAGCAATAGCTATGATACTAATACTGCTGTTGCTCTTGATGGGCAAACTGTACAAATTGGCCCTTTTCCTAATGGAACAAGTGTAGATGTTACGGTTTCTAATGATGACGATATGAACTGTATGGCTATGGATAGTGGTTTGACAAATGACTGTTCGGTAGCTCCTTCAGGCTCTACTTGCGACGACCCTTCTATTATCACCAGCTTACCTTTTGTAGAAACAGGTATGACGACAGCAGGTTTTGGCGATGATTATAATGAAGCTAATGCTTGTGACCCTAATTATCTAACAGGCGATGATTTTGTATATGAATATACACCAACTGCTGATGAGTTGGTAAGTGTTACATTAAGTAATACAACAACTTTTACAGGCGTTTTTATATTTGATGGTTGTCCAAATGACCCAAATGCTAATTGCGTAGCGTTAAGTACTAGCAGTGCAGGTAATCCTTCTATTGATAATACAGACTTAGTAGCTGGCACAACATATAAAATAGTTGTTTCTACTTGGGCAGACCCACAATCTACTGATTTTGATATTGAAATATTGTCGATTACCTGTATCAGTCCAACACTTGTGGCAGATGCTGTTTGTAATGATGGCAATGAAACAGATTTTTATATTGATGTAACAGCAACTTTTGGTGATGGAACGGCTTATACCATTAGCAATAGTTATGATACTAATACGATGGCAGCAGTTGATGGACAAACTGTGCAAATAGGCCCTTTTCCTAATGATGCTATTGTAGATGTAAGCCTTGCAGATGATGGCGATGCTTCTTGTACAGAAATGGCTACTGCTTTGACTGCAAATTGTACACCAGTACCAGCAGGTACTACTTGCGAAGACCCTTTCACTATTGCTAGTTTGCCTTACAATGCAACAGGTATGACAACAGAAGGTTTTGGCGATGATTATAGCACCGAATTAGGTAGTAACATTTGTGGTGGTTTTTACTTGAATGGCGATGACTTTGTATATAGCTATACACCAGCAACAGATGAGTTTGTAAATATTACTTTAACAAACACAGGCACTTGGGTAGGACTTTTCGTTTTTGATGGCTGCCCAACAGATGTAAATACAACATGTGTCGACATAAATACAAACAGTGCAGGCAATCCACTTTTAGAAGAGGTTGTATTGATGGCTGGAACGACTTACTATATCATGATTTCTACATACCCTGCACCGCAAACAACTGTTTTTGATTTTGAGATGGTAACTTTAAGTTGTATTAACCCAACCGTAACAACAGAACAATTTTGTGCTGATGGTAATATAGACGATTTCTATTTAGACGTAACAACTGTTTTTAGCGGCGGAACAGCTTACACTATTAGCAATGATTACGATACCAATACGATGGCTGCTATTGATGGGCAAGCCGTACAAATTGGCCCATTCCCTAATGGAACAACAGTAAGTGTTACAGTTGCTGATGACACAGATGCTAGTTGTATTTTGACACTCGATGGCTTTACAGGAGATTGTACGCCTCCGCCTACAGGTTCTATTTGTGAAGATCCTTTCATTATCGCTAATTTGCCTTACAATGCAACAGGCATGACAACAGCAGGTTTTGGCGATGATTATAGTACAGAATTAGGTAGTAATATTTGTGGAGGTTCTTATTTGAATGGTGATGACTTTGTATATAGCTACACACCAACAGCAGATGAAATTGTAAATATTACTTTAACAAATACAGGCACTTGGGTAGGACTTTTCGTTTTTGATGGCTGCCCAACAGATGCAAATACTACTTGTGTGGATATAAATACAAATAGTGGTGGTAATCCATTTTTGGAAGAAGTACTTCTAACAGCAGGTACGACTTATTTTATTATGATTTCTACTTTTCCTGCACCACAATCAACAGCTTTTGATTTTGATATGGAGGTGTTGACTTGTACTAGTCCAACCGCAGCAATAATACAATCTTGTAGTGAAGGCGATATAGACAATTATTATATTGATGTAACAACTACTTTCGGCAGTGGAACAGCTTATACTATTAGCAATGACTATGATACCAATACAATGGCTGCTGTTGATGGACAAGCCGTGCAAATTGGCCCATTTCCTAATGGAACAACAGTAAGTGTTACGGTTACTGATGATACTGATGCTAGTTGTGCTTTGATACTTGATGGACTGACAGGAGACTGTACGCCTATCCCAGATAATCTTTGCGATGCTCAAATGCTAACGGTAGATGCTTCTTGTACAACAGGAAACAACTTTTTTGCTACCGTAGAAGATGGTGAACCTGCTGGTTCTTGTTGGGCCGAATTTCCAGACCCTACTTCAGAGAATACAGTTTGGTATAGTTTCGTAGCACCTGCTTCTGGAAGTGTAAATATCTCTACTGATTTTAATACTGAAAATGATGATACACAATTGACTTTATTTGAACTCAATGGCGATTGTGCTGATTTAACAAACTTAACAGAAGTTGCTTGTGATGATGATAGTGGCGAAGTAGCTGGTTTGAATTCTATCATTAGCATTCTTGATTTAACAGCAGGAAACACCTATTATATTCAAGTAGATGGCTATGCAGGTACTGTTGGCGAATTTTGCATTGAAGTAACAGCCAATGTTTTACCTGAAGGCAATGATGCTTGTATAGGAGCTACACCTATTGCTTGTG
This sequence comes from Chitinophagales bacterium, assembly GCA_049613665.1. Lineage (GTDB taxonomy): Bacteria > Bacteroidota > Bacteroidia > Chitinophagales > UBA2359 > JBMZCV01. The sequence goes on from JBMZCV010000085.1 coordinate 13,085, forward strand.
GCGATTCGGTAGAAGGTTCAACAGTTGATGCTACAACTATTGGTGACCCAGCAGACTTTTGTGGTACAACTCCAACTGCTGCTGGTATTTGGTACACTATCGAAGGTTCTGGCGATGTAATAACATTGAGTCTTTGTGATGGAACTGACTACGACTCGAAAATTAATGTGTATAGTGGCGACTGTGGTGCTTTAGAGTGTGTGACAGGAAATGATGATGGTGCAGGCTGTGAGAATGGCAATTCATTAGTGAATTTTGCTTCTCAAGCTGAAACAACTTACTATGTATTAGTGAATGGCTTTAGTGGTGCAACAGGAAACTTTACATTAAACGTTTCTTGCCAAACCTTATTTACTGGAAATGATAATCTTTGTGATGCTATTCCTTTGACAATGGATGCAGACTGTATTTTGAGTGATAATACAAATGCAGGACTTGAAGCAAATGAACCATCAGGCGATTGCTGGACTGATACCAACCTTGCCGAACAAACAATTTGGTTTAGTTTTGAAGCACCAGAATCTGGCTCTGTTATTGTTTCAACAGATTATCCTGCCGACCTAACAGATACACAAATTGCTTTGTATGAACTTGCTATTGATTGTAGCGATTTGAGCAGTTTAACACAAATTGCTTGTGATGAAGATGGCGGCACAATTGTAAACTTCAACTCTGTCATGGGATATGCTGCCTTAAATGCTGGACAAACTTATTATGTGCAAGTAGATGGCTATGCTGCTGCTACTGGTACTTTCTGTATTTCAGTAGTATCTGTAACTGCTCCTGCAAATGATGCATGTAGCGAAGCACAAAGTTTAACACAAAATGCCGACTGTCAAACAACAACAGGCAGTGTGTTTGGTGCAGCTCCTTCTTCATATCCAGGCGTTGATTGTAATGGTTTGGGCTTCCAAAGTGTTGCTAATGATGATGTTTGGTACTCATTTGTAGCTACTACCGAAAATGCCATCATTGAAGTAGATGCTAATTTTGATTCCGTTATAGAAATGTTTGAAGGAGACGATTGCGATGCTTTGACTTCTATTTTCTGTGCCGATGCCTTAACAGATGGTGTTGGAACTCCTACAGAGGCGATTGTCGCATCAGAATTAATGATTGGTGAGACTTATTATGTAAGAATATATTCTTTTGCAGATGGTATTGTCGCAGATCCAGTATTTACTATTTGCGTATTTGATGCTCCTGAACCTCCTGCAAATGATAACTGTGATGGAGCAATGGCTTTAACACAAAATAGCACTTGCGAACCAACAACTGCAACTATTTATGGTGCAACCGAATCAGATGCTTTGGGTTGTCTTGGTATTGCCAATGATGATGTATGGTTTAGTTTTGAAGCAACTAATGATAGTGCAATTATTGAAGTAGATGCACCTTTCAATTCAGTAATTGAATTGATGGAAGTAAGCGATTGTGCTGATGCAACGACTTATCTATCGTTAATTTGCCAAAATAATAATGCAAATGTAGGCGAAGAAATGATGTTGGCCACAGAATTAACAGTTGGAAATATTTATATTATCAGAGTATCTTCATTTGATGGCAGCATCGAAGCAGAAACAGACTTTACTATCTGTGTATCAGAAGTTGTTGAAGTTGCAAATGACTTCTGTATCAATGCAGAACCAATTACTTGTGGTGAAACCATTAGCGGAACAACTTTCTTAGCTACCAACGAAGCAGAAGTTAATGAAACAACTTGTGGTACATTAATTAATACCGCAGGAGTTTGGTATTCTTTTATTGGTAATGGCACATTTGTAAATCTTTCTACTTGTAATGCAGCTAATTTCGATACCAAAATTTCAGTTTTTACAGGTAGCTGTACTGCTCTAACTTGTGTTGGTGGCAATGATGATAGTGGAGGTTGTCTTGGAAATACTTCTGAGACAGAATTCGATGCAGTAGCAGGAACAACATACTTTATTTTAGTGCATGGTTATAATGGTGCAATAGGAAGCTTCGACTTAACTGTTAGCTGTATTACTCCTGCCGACAACGATAATCTTTGTAATGCTGCTCCTTTAGCATTCAATGGAGAATGTACCGAAGGTTACAATACTGCTTCAACAGTAGAAGAAAACGAACCTTCTGGCGATTGCTGGTTTGGAAACCCTGCAAATACAAGTGTTTGGTATAGTTTTGTAGCTCCTCCTACTGGCGAAGTAACACTAACTACCGATTTTGAAACAGACTTAACAGATACTCAATTAAGCATTTATGAACTAACAGGTGATTGTGACGATTTGAGTAGCTTAGTAGCAGTTGGTTGTGATGATGATGGAGGAACTTTAGTTAATTTAAATTCTTATATAGAATTGACAAACCTAACATCTGGTGCAACTTATTATGTGCAAGTTGATGGCTATAACAATAATACAGGTTATTTCTGTATTGCAGCATCTGCCGATGTTTGTAATGATGTTATCGTTTCGCCAGCAGCATATGTTCAACAAGAATGTGTGAGTGCTTCTCCAGATGTTGCAGCAGCAGAAGCTACTATCGGCTATCAACTCGATGGCTCAGAATTAGCTATTCAGTGGTACTATGATGAGGCATATACAGAAATGTTTACGGCTGGCCAAATCATTAGAAGCACTATCAATAGCTGTGAAACACAAGAATTTGTATTGTATGCACAAGCTACTTGTATTATTAGTGGAGAAACTTCTGATGCAGGCACACTTACATTAATGTTATTGCCTGCTCCGCAAAAACCAGCTATCATTCGTACGGACTCAGACTGTTCTTATTTGCTAGTGTCTGGTTGTCCAGATGACATGCTAAATCCTGCAAGCATTGATGATGTTGCTCCAGGTACAGGTGCACAATTAGTATCTATTGAAGTGACAACTGCCGAAGGTTGCATAGGAACATTCTCTGTTATTCAAGATGCTTGCCCAGATTGCTTGCTTGATTATGACATCGTTTTCGACCTTGATTCTGACAATGCTATTTCTCCATTCAACTACAATTCGGCTGAATTGGTAGTAGATGGCGTAGAACCACTTTCAACAGTATGGGACAAAGATGGCTATGTGCGTAACTCAAAAGATGGAAACAATATTGATATTATTTTTGCAAATACAGCTACTTGGTCAGTAACAATTACAGATGCCGATGGTTGTGAAGCTATCGTTACAAGTGACCTTGATCCAAATGCAAACGGAAACTTAGGTGGCCCATTAACGATTGTAGGCGATGCAATGACTCCAGACTCTGGTAGTGACGATGGTAGTATTGAAATTTTCGTAGAAGGTGGAAGCGGCGAGTACGACTATGCTTGGTATGGCCCTGATGCTACTGTCATCTATCCAAATGGCGATTTCATTGACGGTTTAGCTTCTGGCTGGTATGTGGTATATGTGACCGACTTGCAAACAAATGAAGTACAAGTAGGTTGGTATTGGGTAGAACCTACCACTCGTGGTAGAGGAAAAGTTGCTGAACAAGTAGCTTTAAATGCATATCCAAATCCATTCGACAACACAACGCAAATTAGCTTTACTATTCCTGCCGATGCTCAAACAAATATCGCTGTTTATAGCGTTGATGGACAAAAAATAGCTGACATTTTCAATGATAAGGTAGTAGCCAATACTGCAACAATGGTTGAATTTAAGGCTGCTAATTTGCCTGCTGGAATGTATGTAGTTCGCCTACAAACTGAAACAGGTTTAATGCAGCACCACAAATTGATTTTGAATAAATAAGCAGTCGTTTTTTGACTAAAATCAGCTTTTTTAGTTAAAAAATAACTATTCAACAATAGACTTTAGCCAAGAGGAAATAAATTTTTCTTTTGGTTAAAGTCTTTTTCTTTTTGGAACAAAAAAAGAAATGTTATATCTTGCAAATGTTCTTTTTTAGAAAAAAACAATGACCCAAAAATAATAATTATGGCACTAAGTTGGAACGAAATAAAAAGTAGAACCATCTCTTTTATGAAAGAATGGGAAGACGAACACAGAGAACGAGCCGAAAAAGATACCTTTTGGAACGATTTTTTCAACATCTTTGGCATTAGTCGAAGGCGTGTCGCCACTTTTGAGGCGGCTGTCAAAAAACTCAACGATAAATCTGGTTTTATCGACCTATTTTGGCCTGGCACACTCCTCATAGAACACAAATCGAAAGGCAAAAATCTCGACAAAGCCTATGAACAAGCATTGGATTATTTACATGGTTTGAAAGAACATGAACTTCCAAAATATGTATTAGTATCTGATTTTCAACGATTTAAGCTAGTTGATTTAGATACAAAAGAAGAACATGAATTTGAACTAAAAGATTTACTACAACATATTGGCTTGTTTGGCTTCATAGCAGGCTACAAAAAACGAGTGTATGAAGAAGGCGATCCCGTAAATGTGGAGGCAGCTTATTTAATGGGCGAGCTACACGATAGCTTAAAAGAAATCGGTTATGATGGACATGCTTTGGAAGTCTATTTGGTGCGATTGTTGTTTTGCTTTTTTGCCGACGACACCAGCATTTTCGAAAAAGGTATTTTTCAAGAATACATCGAAACACAAACCAAAGAAGATGGCAGCAACTTGGCAATGTACCTTGCACAATTGTTTCAAACTTTGAATAAATCGCCAAATAAACGTTTTTCTAATTTAGATGAAAGCCTCAATCAATTTCCTTATGTCAATGGACAGCTTTTTGAAGAAATGATACCACTAGCTTCTTTCGATACTCATATGCGAAACATGATTTTGAAAGCCTCCGCTCTTGATTGGGGAAAAATTTCGCCAGCCATTTTTGGTTCTATGTTTCAGGCCGCCATGAATCCCAAACAAAGAAGAAATTTAGGTGCTCATTATACGTCCGAAAAAAATATTCAAAAGCTCATACGACCTTTGTTTCTAGACAACTTGTATGTCGAATTTGAAAAGGCTAAAAAGAATACTCGTCAGCTCAAAGCATTGCACAAAAAAATAGCGTCGCTCACCTTTTTAGACCCTGCTTGCGGCTGTGGCAATTTCCTCATTGTGACTTACAGAGAGTTGCGAACCTTAGAACTTGAAATACTCAAAATTTTGCAAAAAAGACAGCGAGTTTTTGATGTGCGTAGCCTCATTCAAGTCAATATTTATCAGTTTTTCGGCATCGAATATGAAGAGTTTGCGGCTCGTGTGGCCGAGCTTGCTTTGTGGCTCGTGGAGCATCAAATGAATATGAAAATGTCAGAAGCCTTTGGCGAATATATCATCAATATTCCTTTGCGAGAAGCTGCTACTATTAAACATGGAAATGCTTTAGAACTTGATTGGAATAGCCTTGTCAAAAAAAATAAACTACATTATATTTTAGGAAATCCACCATTTGTTGGCAAAAAAGAACAAAATGATGCCCAAAAAGCAGATATGAAGCGACTTTTTGTAAATGTGAAAGGAAATGGCGTTTTAGATTATGTCACGGCTTGGTATTTGAAAGCGGCTCAATTTATTCAAAAAACAAAAATCAAGGTTGCTTTTGTTTCTACCAACTCCATTGCACAAGGTGAGCAAGTAGGCGTTTTGTGGCACGAATTATTTAGCAAAAATAATATTAGCATTCATTTTGCACATCGTCCTTTCAAGTGGCAAAATGAAGCAAAAGGCAATGCAGCCGTTCATTGCGTAATTATTGGTTTTGCAAACTTTGATACAGATAATAAAAAAATATTTGATTATGAAGATATAAAAGGAGAACCTACCGAAATTAAGGCTAAAAATATTAATTCTTATTTAGTAGATGCCGCCAATATTGTTATAGCAAAACAACAAAGTCAAATAGCAGCTTTTGCTAAAATGAATTATGGAAATATGCCTATTGATAATGGCCATTTAATATTATCTGATGAAGAACGAAAGGAAGCCATTGCTAAAGAACCTTTTATTGAGCCTTATATTTTGAAATACATTGGCGGTTTTGAATTAATTAATAACGTAAATAGATGGTGTTTATGGTTAAAAAATATTTCGCCTAATGTTTTGAAAAAATCAAAATTTATTAAAGAGCGAATAAAAAAAACTCAAACATTCAGAAAAAATAGCAATAGAAAAACCACTAATAAATTAGCACATTATCCCAGCCTATTTGGAGAAATAAGACAGTCTAAATTTAATTATTTAGCTGTTCCAAAAGTATCTTCTGAAAATAGAGAATATATACCTATGGCAATTTTTACACCTAATGTTATTGCTAGTGGTAGTTGTTTGATTATTCCAAAAGCCAACTTTTTTCTTTTTGGCATTATGACTTCACAAATGCACAATACTTGGATAAAATATACTTGTGGTAGAATGAAAAGTGATTATCAATATTCTAGCACTATTGTTTACAACAATTTTCCTTTTCCAAAAGATATTTTGCCCAAAAACAAGAAAAAAGTATCACGATTAGCAAAAAAAATATTGGATATGAGAGCAAAATATTCCGATAGCAGTTTAGCAGATTTATACAATCCATTGATGATGCCAGCCGATTTGCGAAAAGCACACACACAACTCGACAAAGCCGTTGATTTGTGCTACCGTCCGCAGGCTTTCACCAATGAACGCAATCGGATTGCTTACCTATTCGATTTGTATGATAGCTATGTGCGACCACTTTTGCAGGTAGCCAAAAAGAAGAAAAAAGCGAGCCGAAAGAAAATATAGATTTTGAATGAAAAGCCAAACACCTTTAAAACTTGAACAAACTGTACTTTACAATATAATAGACATTATTCACAAAAAAAGTGTAGAGCAACCAACAATATAATGGTATAAACTCGAAAAGTAAATGTTGCTATGATACTGTAATATAAGTAATTGGCATTTTAGTCTTTTTATTATATGTTATTTTCTTCCAAAAAAACGACAACTCTCGCCGTTGCTGTGTGTTATCACCATCAACTAAAACGAGTTGAGTTTTTTGTTTTCGATAATATACCTTATTCACAAAATTTTAGATGTGCGATAATAGGAAAATAAGGTGGTAGGCATTTTCAAAATGCCTACCACCTCGTTTTACGAAAAAAGTCGCTTTAATCCAATGATATTCATATTGTCGGTTACATTTTTTTGGGAATAATGTCTAATACCCCGTTGGGATATTAACAAAAACAAAAAAACTCAACTTATTGTCCTGACGGCTATGGTGATAACACGAACAAGGGCGTGAAAAAATAGTATGTTTAAGCCTTTGATAAAAAATGGTAACTATTCAGTATTAGCAACTTTGTTTGTTTTATGTCTAACCATTAAACCCAAGTTGGCTATGTAGTTCCTAAAGGTTTCAGCT
>JBMZCV010000086.1:0-20316 GCA_049613665.1 Chitinophagales bacterium
ACAAAAAAAGCGTTAAGCACAGAAACCTGTTTGAGCGATTTTGAAAAAGTATTTGTTTTTTCGAAAAAATCGAGTAAACAAGTCAAAAGTATGCTTAACAACAAATTTAAGCGAGTTTTTTCTGTGTAGTTTTTTTTGTGACAAAAGGCGTTAAGATTTTTAAACAGTCTTGACTTTTTTTGGTTCGTTTTTTTGGTCAAGCAAAAAAATGAACAACAGCCGAAAAGCGGGCTGCCTGAAAGACATAAAGACAAGACTACATAATATTTTTTAAAGCATACAAAATAACTATTAAACAAGTTTTGTCATTAAAACATCAAAGCGGAAATAGCTGTGTATATTTATTTTTGTCTGACTACTTATTGTAAAAAAATTTCGCAAAGCCACTTTTTTTCTTTATTTTCGTATCAAAAAAAATGAAATTTATCATCCAAATCTGCTGCCTTTTTCTGCTGCTTTCGAGCTGCGAAAACACACCTTTAATGCAGCAAAATACTACCGCCTTGAGTCCAGAAGATAGCCTTATTTTGATTGAAAAACAAATAGATGATACGAGGCTTAATATCTTGCCATCACAACAAATTTCCACTAGCGATGTTTATATTTATCCTATCGGTAGTGCCTTGAAAAAAAGTAGAGGGAGCTCTTATAGCAAAAAAGGCAGTAGTTATCGCATCTGGAATTTGATTTTTTACAATTTCAAAACCAATGAAAAACGCACTTTGTTTAGCGATAAAGTGCCAATAATTGAGGAATATCCGAATGAAAATGACTTTCAGTATATGTATAACAGAGAAATCGCTTATGATAAGTTGAAAAAAACACGCAAAGACAAGCTGTTTTACAAAATTGTGGATACAGATTTTAACAAAAATGGCGTGATTGACTATGCCGACCCAAGTAATTTGTTTATGAGCGACTTGAATGGCGAAAATTTCACAAAAATCAGTCCTGCCAACATTGATTTGCGAACATGGAAGTTTATGGATTCGACAAAAAATGTGATTGAAATAACAGGTTACCGAGATAGTGACGAAAATTTGAAATTTGAGAATGATAAAGATGAACACGTCATTTTATTGCTGAACTTAAATAATTTGCAACAAAAAGTTGATGTCTTTCCTAGTGATTTTCAAAACAACTTGAAAGAAATTTATATCAAAAACAAAGGAAAATATGAAAAATAGCTTTATTTATGATTTATTGGAAGAAAAAGTAGCTCAATTTAATCAACCAAATTTCATTGAAAATGACCCAATTTCTGTGCCACATCAATTCACGAAATTGCAAGATATAGAAATTATCGGTTTTTGGACGGCTGTTTTGGCATGGGGAAGGCGAAATACAATTATCAAAAAATCGCAACAATTGGTTACTCTAATGGATAATGCTCCTTATGACTTTATTTGCAATCATCAGGAAAGCGATTTGAAGCCTTTTTTGCAGTTCAAACACCGTACTTTCAATGCGACAGATGCGTTGTATTTTGTCGCTTTTTTCAAAGATTTTTATAGTAAAAACAATAGTCTCGAAAACGGTTTTTCGGCTTTTTTAACCGAAAATGATGCTCATGTTGGTAATGCTTTGGAGGGTTTTCACGATTTATTTTTTGGCTTGCCTGACTTTCCACATCGCACACGAAAACATATTGCTACACCAGCTCGAAAATCTGCTTGCAAACGCATCAATATGTTTTTGCGGTGGATGGTCAGAAACGATAATGCTGGTGTAGATTTTGGCTTGTGGAAAAATATTGAAATGTCGCAATTGTTGTGTCCGCTAGATGTTCATGTTGCTCGTATTGGTCGCAAATTGGGCTTGATGCAACGCAAGCAAAATGATTGGAAAACAGTATTGGAATTGACTGAAAAACTTCGAACTTTTGATGCTAAAGACCCTGTAAAGTACGATTTTGCACTCTTTGGTATGGGCGTAATGGAAGAAAGCTTTTAATTTTTCTTGTTTGACTACACCTTTTTTCTAGGGTTATATTTTGGCAAATGTCGCAATTGTAGAACTTCTTTTGCAGACAGATAACGCCAACGGCCACGAGGTAGATTTTTTTTCGTGAGGCCAGCATATAGCACTCTGTCTAAGCGTTTTACTTCATAGTCTAAATGCTCGAAAATGCGTCTTACAATTCTATTGCGACCGATATGAATTTGAATACCTACTTCTCTCTTATCAGCAACATCGGCCACATAATTTATTTCATCGACTAAGGCTTTTCCATCTTCGAGTGTCAAACCTTTTCGGATAGCTTCTATATGGTGTTTTCTCACTTCTTTGTCCAATACTACATGATACATCTTGTTGATTTCGTAGCTTGGGTGAGCGAGTTTTTGCGTCAGTTCGCCATCATTCGTAAATAGCAACAAGCCTGTTGTATTTCGGTCTAGTCGCCCCACAGGATATAGCCGTTCATTAGAAGCATTCGCAATGAGCGACATAACAGTTCTTCTATCTTTATCATCTTTTGTTGTAGTGATAAAATTTCGTGGCTTATTGAGTAAAACATATACTTTTTTCTCTGGCGAGACCGTTTTTCCCTTGCATTTCACAATTTGATTAGCTTGCACACGATAGCCCATTTCTTTTATCACTTCGCCATCTACTGTCACATCGCCAGCCTTAATGATTTCATCTGCTTTTCGACGAGAGCAAATGCCCGAATGAGCAATATATTTGTTCAATCGCATACCTGTATTTTCTATTTCCCTAGCATCGCTATTGTTAAAAATATTAGTCGGTGTTTTGATATGCTTTGACTGTGTTTGTGGCGAATAAGTTTTGACGTTATCTTTTGTTGTTTTCGACGTTCTCTTAAATTTTTTTGACTTAGAACGATATTTCGCTGATTTTTTCTTTTTCATGTTTACTAAAATTTTGTTTTGGGATATTTCACACTAATTAGCCAAACAAGAGAAATAAATTGCCCTGAAAAGGCTGTTGGATTTTCTAACTTCTATGTTTGTGTTAAATAAAACATGCAAAGTTATCAAAAACTATTCTATTATTTCTGCTTTTTTTTAAGTGCAAAACAATAACATTTAAACAGCGTCTTCTAAAACCAATGAAACAGGGCAATGGTCAGAGTGTTTTATTTCTGTCAGAATATCGGCATCTTGTAAGCGACTTTCCAGATTTTTGCTGATAGCCAAATAATCTAATCGCCAGCCTTTGTTTCGTTGTCGTGAAGTAGCTCGATAGCTCCACCAACTATATGTTTGCTGTTCTGGGTGCATATGCCGAAACGAATCTGTGAAGTAGTCATTGAAAAAAACATCTAGCCATGCTCGCTCTTCTGGCAAAAAACCAGATGTTTTTTTAAAGCGTTTGGGAGCATGAACATCTATTTCTTCGTGAGCAATATTGTAGTCGCCAGCCACAATAAGATTTGGGTTTTCTTGCAATATTTTTTGGCAATAAGGAAAAAAGTCGGCTAAAAATGTCATTTTGAAACCTTGTCGTTCCGAACCTGAACTTCCCGAAGGCATATAAACGCTCATAACCGAAAAATCATCGAAATCGACACGCAAAATGCGTCCTTCTGCATCATAAGCCGCTATGCCACAGCCATATTCGATATGTTTAGGTTGTATTTTTGTCAAAATGCCAACGCTGCTATATCCTTTTTTCTTGGCACTATACCAATAACATGAATAGCCCAAATTTTCAAAGAGTTGATTATCAATTTGTTCTGGTTGTGCTTTTGTTTCTTGCAAGCACACAATGTCTAAATCGCTATCGGCCAGCCACTCGACTAAACCTTTTTTGATAGCTGCACGAATACCGTTGATATTGTAACTAGCTATTTTAATATTTTTACGCATTTTATTTTTTATTTCACTTTTTTGACAATAAAAAAGCCATCTTCTCCTTGCTTCTGATACAGTGGCATCAAAATCATACCATCAACAGGTGAGCATACTACACCATTTTTGTCGGTAGCCAATATTTCGCCTTTTTTTACAGTCATAAAATTAGTATATCCTTTTTTCATTTCAAAATTGTCGCTCGGCACTATTGCATGACGATATGAAAACTCCACTATTTGGGGCAAATTTTCTCCTATTTTGTGCAAAAGACGATAATGAGCATCATAATTTGGCACATCTTTTTTGTTGATACAACCAATATTGCAAAGTGTGAGCCAAAGAGCAGATTCCATTCTATCTACTGCCAAAGGGTCGTCATGTTGGCCAGCCTCAAAGCAAAAAGAAGTCATATCAAAATCGTTGAAAAAGTGCATAGTTGTGCCTTTAATCACTGTTTCCAACCCAATTATTGTAGGCACATTGAGGCGTGCTGCCCAATGTTGGCTTTCTCCATTTTTGGTAGCAATGCTGTAAGCACCGCCTTTTTTGGCCGAAAAAGTATGCAAATCGAGCAAAACCATATTTCTGTTATGATAATGCTCTTTAAACTCATTTCGATATTTATAAAATCTATTTAACAATTCCTTTTGTTCCAATTCTTCGCTCATTTCTAAAGCGTGTGTAGGCGTATTAAAAATGAGTTCTGTTTTTTCTTTATCCCATTGTCTATTCAAATCTACATCAATAAATCGTTTTTGCTGTTTTACTGCTCTTACATTGCCTGTAAGCCCAAGAAAATGGCCGCAAAAAGGCACATTTAAGGTTTTCAATTGCCGAAATACTCGTTTTAAAGCATAAATGCCAGCAGCTTCATTGCCGTGTATCGCAGCCATAACAACGAAAAAAGGGCCATCTTTTTGGCCTTTATGCAATCCTAACAAACGTTTTATACTAGGTAAAGTTTGATAATTATTCATAGATTTAATTTATAGGGTTTGAGTTTTTTAAGGTTTAGTAAGCTACGATATATTTAGCCAAACACAGGAACTGTATGAATGAATGCTTAAACACTTATCGTTTATTGTTTTTATCTATCGTAAAAGCTTCATATTGCCCACCTTGCTTGCCTTTGCTAATTTTGAAAATGTCTTTGTCTATTTTTGCAAACTCTTTTGTGGCTTGATGATACATGTTGATACTTGTACCCAAATTTTTGCCTATTTTATGCAAAAAAGTTTCATAAGCTGTCAAATGTTGGCCTAAAGCATCTATTTTTTTCAATACTTCTTTTATCGATTCTTCAACCTCTAAGGCTTTCAAAGCATGCAAGATGGTTTGCAAATAGGCATAAAAAGACATAGGCGATACAATAATCACCTTTTTCTGAAAAGCATAAGCTATCATGTCTTTATTGGCCATATTTTCGCTATTAATCAAATAGTGATAAACTCCTTCTGCTGGCACAAACATTAAAGCAAAATCGGTTGTGTTTTCGACTGGCCGAATATACTTTGACGTTTCATCTATCCGAGCTTTCACATCGGCTGCAAACTGCCGTTCTAGTCTTTTTTTAGCTATTTTGTCGCTCGTCGTTTGCATCTGATTATATTTTTCGAGCGAAAACTTCGAGTCTATTGGCACTATTTTATCACGAAAAAAAACGGCAGCATCTACTATTTCTTTGTTTGAAAAGCGATATTGCATTTTATATTGGTTTTGGCCCAAGACGCTGGCGAGCGAAGCTTCCAAAAAATACTCGCCCAAAATGCCTCTTTGTTTTGGATTTTGCAATATCTTTTCGAGGCTTTTCATTTGCTCGGCAAAACCCAAAATTCGTTTATTAGTATGCTCTAGCTGCATCAATTTTCCTGTGATGTCTTGTACCAAATGCTGGCTATTGCTATTTTGTTCCAACAAATTTTGGGACGTGTGCCGTTGTTGTGTGAGCATTTGCTGTGTCAAAGTTTCGGTACGTTGCTGCATCTCTTTTCGCATTTCGGCAAGTAGCTGCAACATCATTTCGTTGGAACTGCTGTCGGCTGTTTGTTTTCTGCTTACTAGCAAAAAAATGATAAATGCCAACATAAAAATGATAAAAACGACGCTATATAAAAGTGCTTGTTCCGACATAATATTTAAATATAAAAAAACTTAATGACTAAGGCTGTTTAGTGCAAAAAAAATCGCAAAAAACACTACTTTTCATCTTCATTCCAAATTTGCCATGCTTTTTCGGCCTGTAAATGTAGCATTTCTAAACCATTTTTTATAATTGCTCCTTGTTGCTTGCCGTATTTCAAAAATGTTGTTTCGGCAGGATTATACACCAAATCGTATAAAAAATGCTTTTTTGTAAGATATTGATAAGGCAAATCTGGACAAGATTTTATGTTTGGCGACATGCCCAAAGGCGTTGTATTGACAATCAAAGTATATTTTTGTAGCAAGTTTGCATCAATATCTTCGTAGGCAAATTCGTTGGCTTTGGGTTTTCGAGAAACCATCTTGTATCGAATATCACATTTTTCCAACACATATTTCACGGCTTTTGCTGCTCCGCCTGTTCCCAAAATCAAGGCATTTTGATGATGTGTCTGCAACATGGCTTTCAATGATTTTTCAAAACCATAAACATCTGTGTTGTAGCCTTTGGTTTTTCCATTTTGGCTAATTTTTATGGTATTTACTGCACCAATTTTTGCGGCAGCTTCATCTACTTCATCTAAAAATGCAAAAATTTTTTCTTTATATGGAATCGTGACATTTAACCCAACCATATTTTTATGTTGTGCCAATAAAATTGAAAGTTCATTAATATTGGCCAAAGGAAACAGTTCATATTGTTTGCTTGTGATGCCTAAAGCCTCAAATTTTTTAGTAAAATAAGCTTTTGAAAAAGAATGGCTTAGTGGATAGCCAATAAGTCCGTATAATTGCATAGATATAGTTTTTTTATGAAAATGAGTATTTTTTAACAGCTATTCTCGCTTTGAAATAAAAAAACATTTGCTTGTTTTTCTGTGTCAGCAATTAGTTTTTAAGACCTTTTTTTATCAAAAGTTTAAACATACTATTTTTTTTAGGCTAAGGAGACCAATATTTCCTATTTTTATGGCCTTTTGAACTGAAAAATAGTATGTTTCCCCTATCAAAAAAGGTTTCTTTTGTTAAACCGAGAATAACTGATTTTTTAACCAAAAAAAGCGATAACTTCAGATATAAATTTCTGAAATTATCGCTTGTTTATTTTTTTAGTAAAAGTTTAGATAATCAACATCGCATCTCCATAGCTAAAAAAGCGATATTCTTTTTTGACAGCTTCTCGATAAGCTTTTTGAATAAGGTCGTAGCCACCAAAAGCCGAAGTCATAATGATTAAACTCGTTTTTGGCAAGTGAAAGTTCGTAATCATAGAATTGGCAATATTAAACTCAAAAGGTGGATGAATAAACAAATTTGTCCAACCTCGTGCTACTTTCAAAGTTTGGGTAGCCGACACCGCCGATTCGATACTTCTCATAGCTGTTGTGCCTACTGCACATACTCTCTTATTGGCTAGTTTTGCTTTATTTACTACATTGCAAGCCTCCTGATTGATGCTAAAATATTCAGCATCCATTTTGTGCTTCGACAAGTCTTCTACTTCTATATTTCGAAAAGTGCCAAGACCAATATGCAAGGTAAGTTCTGCAAAAGTTACGCCTTTTATTTCGAGGCGTTTCATGAGTTCTTTGTTGAAATGCAAGCCAGCCGTTGGTGCTGCTACTGCTCCTTCTTCTTTTGCAAAAATGGTTTGATAGCGTTCAGTATCTAGCTTTTCGGGTTTGCGTTTGATATAAGGAGGCAAAGGTGTGATGCCCAAACTTTTCAAAATCCTTTTGAAATCAGCATCTTCGCCTTCATACAAAAATCGGATAGTTCGGCCACGAGAAGTCGTATTGTCTATTACTTCGGCTACTAAGGTGTTTTCTGGGCCAAAATACAATTTATTGCCAACTCTTATTTTTCGAGCAGGATCTACCAATACGTCCCAAAGCCGATTTTTAACATTCAATTCTCTCAACAAAAATACTTCTATTTTCGCTCCTGTTTTTTCTTTCTTGCCATACAAACGAGCAGGAAAAACTTTTGTGTTGTTTAAAATCAAGGCATCATCTTCGTCAAAATATTCTAAAGCATCTTTGAACTGACGATGTTCGATAGTTCCCAAATCACGATTGACAACCATCAAGCGAGAGCCGCCTCGATGTTTGGCTGGATATTGAGCAATTAAATGTTGTGGTAAATCAAATTTAAATTCTGATAGCTTCATGCAAATAAGCGTTTTTTTTATCTTAAATATTATTTTTTTCTGTCTATATATAAGTGTCTAGCACTATTTAATAATTGGGCGACTTGTGCTAACACCTCGAACTTCAGCGTGTTAGTTTTCACAATTTGTAGCGTAAAATCTGTTCGACTACTTCATAGTAAAAAGCAAATGTAAGCACTTTGTATAAGAATAACAAAAAAACAAAGTTAAGAGCCTGTTTAAACTCTATCCTTTGGCTTAAAAAAAGTATCTTTTCTGCTAAACAATAGCCTTTTTTATTTCAAAAAGTCCACAGCTAAACAGTTAGATATATTTTTGCTTTCTTCAAATTTCATTTTCTTAAACAAGAAAGCGATTAAGTTTGTTCTATATATATGTGCAAATAGGTTGTTTAAATATTGCTGTTTTGAGTTAAAAAAGAAAATTTAAACAACTTCCAAACAATATATAACTCAAAATGATTAGCAAAGAAAACATTTTATTGTTTTTTTTCATAAAAAACCAGTAAAAATGTATAATTTGCCCAAATAATTTCATTAGAAGCCATTTTTTTCTTTCTCTACACCTATTTTTTATAGTATGTTCGTTTTTTTAAAAATATTACAAGCAGGTTTTATCTTAGCTTTGCAGGAGCTTTGGAACAACAAATTACGCACTTTTTTATCTATCTTAGGCATTACGATAGGCATTTTTTGTGTCATTTCTGTTCAGATGATGGTAGAAAGCGTAGAGCGAAATGTGCGTTCTTCTTTCGAGCGTTTGGGAAATGATGTATTGTACATCGACCGTTTTCCGTGGGACGAAGACCCTTCCGTAAATTGGTGGAAATATATAAAAAGACCATATCCAAATTATCGGGAGTTTTTGGCCGTCAAAGAAAAAGTAACGCAAGCCGATGCCGTAAGCATTCGTATCATTGTTTCGGGCAAAGACCTCAAATATCAAAACAATGTTGCAGAAGATTTGCGTTTGATAGCTGGCTCGCATGATTTGGGTGCTATTTTTAATCTCGAACTCGCCGACGGACGCTATTTTTCGCCCACCGAGTCACATTTGGGCAACAAAGTCATCTTATTGGGCAGTACACTTGCCGAACAACTTTTTCCGACTATCAGCGACCCCACAGGAAAGGAGGTGCGACTCATGGGACACAAATTGACTATTATTGGCATTTTGAAAAAAGAGGGCAAAAGCTTGTTGGGCGACGGCTTCGACAATGTAGCTATGATTCCATACAATTTTATGCGGCGATATGTTGATGTCAATAGTCGAAGTATGCGACCTTTTATAGGCATCAAATCAGCCGAAGGCGTACCATTGGCAGCTCTAAAAGACGAAATTACAGGTGTTTTGCGTGCCGAGCGAAAGCTAAAACCAAAAGAAGACAACAATTTTGCTATCAACGAATTGAGCTTGCTCTCTTCTATCTTAGATAGTGTGTTTAGTGTTATCAATGTTGCTGGTTGGCTTATTGGTATTTTCGCCATTTTGGTCGGTGGTTTTGGCATTGCTAACATTATGTTTGTATCGGTAAAAGAAAGAACAGGAATCATTGGTATTAAAAAATCTTTGGGAGCAAAAAATCACTTCATTTTATTTGAGTTTCTTATCGAAGCAATATGTCTCTGCCTTTTGGGAGGCTTGTTAGGCTTGGCACTTGTCTATGGCTTAGGCGTGCTTGCCAATAGTTTTATAGAGAGTTTTCAGCTGATGTTGAGTACAAAAAATGTGATTTATGGACTAAGTATTTCGCTAGTTATTGGTGTTATTGCTGGCTATATTCCTGCTATTGTGGCTTCGAGAATGAATCCTGTTGAGGCTATTCGACAAAACTTTTAAGTATCTTACAACAAAAAAATCATGCGAATACTGCATACTGCCGATTGGCATTTGGGCCAACGATTGCTAGATAGAAGCCGACAACAAGAACATCAATTGTTTTTAGATTGGCTTTTAAATACTTTGGAAAGCGAAAAAGTTGATGCTCTTGTGGTAGCAGGAGATATTTTTGATGTGGGAAACCCTGCCAATTATGCTTTAAAACAATATTATGATTTTTTGAAAAAAGCCCTCGAAATTTGTCCAAATATCATTATCACAGGCGGCAATCACGACTCGGTAGCTACGCTTGATGCACCCAAAACATTGATGCGAAACTTCAATATTCATGTTGTTGGTGGTGCTACAAAAAATATTGAAGAGCAAATTATTCCTATTTATAATGCTGAAAAACAAATAATCGCCATTGTTTTGGCTGTTCCTTTTTTGCGAGAATGCGATATGAAAAATGTCGGTTTTGGCCGAAGCTATGATGAGCGAGAGCAAAAAATAAAGGAAGGAATCAAGGCTCATTACCACGCTTTTGTAGAAAAAGTTGAAGTTTACAAAACGCAAAATTTGCCTATCATAGCCACAGGCCATTTATATACAGCTGGCGATGATGTAGAAAAATCTGATGTAGAAAGAGATATTTATATAGGCAATAAAGCTCGCATTGGTTCGGATATTTTTCCCAAGATATTTGATTATATTGCTCTCGGACACATTCACAAGTCGCAAATCATCAACAAAAAAGAACATATACGATATTCTGGCTCGCCTATTCCATTGAGTTTTAGCGAAAGAAACTATACACACAAGGTGCTAATAGCTGATTTTGAAGCTGGAAAACTCGCCAAAGTTATGGAGAAAAATGTGCCTTTGAGCCGAAAACTCATGCGTTTTAATGGTTTGTTGAAAGATGTAAAGCAAAAAATAACTGATTTTGAAACCAACGAAAATGAGCTGACAACTTGGGCAGAAGTGTATATAAAGCTTGAACAATATGAGGACAATCTGGATAAACAAATTGCAGAATTGGCCGAAAATAAAAATATAGATATTTTACGCATAAAATCTGTTCATATTAATAAAGAAAAAAGCTTAGACGAGCAGCTAGAAGCACACATCAACTTAGATGAATTGACGGCTGAAGAAGTTTTTATTAAAAAAATGGAAAGTCAAGCTGTGGCTGAAAGCGATTTTGAAGCACTACGTCTAACTTTCAAAGAGTTGTTAGAATTGATGAATAATGATGCAGAATTTGCGGTAGATTAAGAAAGTCAGCAATTTTAGTTTTTAAAAAAAATACCTTTTTCGTTTAAGAATGATGCTATTTCATTCAAAAATAGCTTTGCCTAAAAGAAAATAGCTTTATTTTGTAACTATTTACGTTATGGCAATTTTGGCTAAAAAATACCTATTTCCATTTATGCGACAGCTTTTTTTCACTCAAGAGCGATGCTATTCAGTTCAAAAACAGCTTTGCCTAAAAGAAAATAGCTTCATTTTTTATCTCAAAAGCCCATACCTAAACAGTTACCTTATTTTTTATCTCAGCAACTCACACCTAAATAGCTACAATATTTTTAATGTAACTTTTGCATTTTTGGAAAGTCAGATATAATAAATACCTCGACAGATTTAAGTAGTTGGATAGGCTTATTCTACAAATTGTGACAACTAACATACTGAACATCAATGTGTTAGCAGCCAAATAATCTTTATATAAATAGTGTTTGGTACTTATTTTATCAATTGTAGAAGCTAATATATTCAAAAAAATCAGAAACATTAACCTAAAACATAATTCAATAGTGCTTTGCACTTGCATATTCTTTAAATCAAAAAAACAATACTTACTATGAAACTAAACACACTTTTTTTCATGCTTTTTGCACTTTTCGGACAGTTGGCTATGGCTCAACAGGGAGAAGTAATGGGCAAATTGGAATCAGCAACAGCAACGGTTGTGAAGGTTGGAAATAGCTTTATGTTAGTGCCTAAAGACAAACCTAATATGAGATACTCGGCAAGCAATATGCCAGAAAAATTTAAACAAACTGACTTAAAAGTTGTCGTTTCGGGCAATATTTTAAAGCCGCCAGCAAATGTACGTTTAAGTGGACATCCATTTTTTATTACAGATATTAAATTAGCAAAGGCAACAAATAACAAATCTGATATTGTAGGAAATGCGAAAGGTGATATTGTAGGCAAGCTTGCGAATGAAGCAGCAACAGTAATGGCTAAGGCCAATCAGTTTGTTTTGGTTTTAGAAAAAAATAAAAGCAAACATTATTTACCAGACAATTTGGGAAAAAAATATCAGAATGATGGTATGCGTGTAGTTGTTTCAGGCGATATTCTGAAAGCACCAGAAAATGCACGTCTTATTGGCACACCTTTTCATATTAGTGCTATTAAAATAGTGAAACCAACTGCAACAAACAACAAATCTGATATTGTAAAAGGTGATAATGGTATCAAATATACGTCTTCTGTTACAGATGTAAAAGGAAGCATTATGGCAAAAGCAGGAAAGTTTGTGATTGATGTTAATGGAACACATTATGACCCTAGCGAAACATTGCCTGCCAACTATCGCAAAGCAGGCACAAAGGTTATTTTTAGTGGACAAGTAGGTACTATTCCTGAAAATATCCGCATGATTGGTAAGCCGCTAAAGATAACAAATATCAAACCTGATAGACAAAATAAACAAACGAGAACACAACCTACTAGAGCGAAAGCTCAACCAGCTACTCCTGCTGCCAAAAAAGCGGCTGCTCCCTGGTGGAAGTTTTGGTAAAAAAGTGGTTGTTTAATTATTATTTCAAATCAAAGATAAAAGCATCTATCTAATAATTTAGGTAGGTGCTTTTTTGTATTTTTTTTGAACGTAACTGTCTATTTTTTCGCAAGATAAAACATATAATAAACATATTTTTGTTTACATTTGTGAACTGCTCCATAATAAAACATAATAAAACGAATTTGAAGACGGAAAATATACCGCCAATCATGCAAATTATTGCAGCATTAAAAAAAGACCGCAACCAACAAATCGTAATAGGTAGTTCTTTGCTATTTATTAGTGCAATAATTGTTGTTCAAAGTACGCCATTTTTGCCTTCCAAAGCTTTGTTGCTAGCTATTTTATTGTGCATGTTGCTGGCTTTTACAGGTTTCTATTTTTTGTTGCACGCTATTTTGCGATATGATATACAACGAAATCATCTCTTGAAACTGCTCTTAGCAGAACCCGATAAAGTCGTTTGGGTATATTACAAAAAAATTGAACTCCTACCTTTTGGCATAAAATTTATAGAATATTGTCGTTTGCATATTCACCTACTCAATCGAGAGTGCATATTATTGCCATTGTCGGAAAAAGAGATAAAAGAGCTGATGCCTTTTTTGCGACAGCAACTCAAAAGTGCTACTTTTGGATATACAACTCAAAATCGACAATTGTATGATATTGCTCCTAGTTTGCTTCAAAAAAGTGAATAATGCTTTATTAAGTACCAAGTACTTGGTACTTAATAAAGCATTAGTTTAGTGGCTAACGCATTGACAATCAAGGTGTTATCTTGTACTGAAATGCCCAAAAACTTCTGAACGATTGCTTAAATTGTCGGATAGATACATTTACAATTATTTTAGGATTGTCTAAAACGCAAAAATGGGTAGTAAATCATGATTTACTACCCATTTTAAAAAATTGAAACTATTAACTAGAAAGAACTGTATATGAAAGTTTTATTTTTTTTTTGAAAACTAACATGGTCATTTTTAATTATTGGTAACGAATTTGAGATACGCCAATTCTACTAATATTTGGTCGATAATTATTGAAATCCGTAACCGTAACACTTCTATCTAAGTTGCAATCGCCATCGACATACTCTCCAATAATACTAACTTCTGTTTTAAAGAAATTGTAATCTACTACCGTAATGATGCCGTTGCTATCAAAATCGCCAGCAGGAAGACCATATAGTTCGTCTTCAATATTGTAAAGCTGTGTTTGTCCATCTAAAACATTTGTTGTCTTTGTAAAATCAAAAGCCGTAGCATTTGGCACATTAATAGAAGTCGCACTTAAAACACCTAAATGGTTTCTACTTTTTACAGAAATATAATAATCTGTATTTGCTGTTAAGCTCGAAAATTGTACTGCACCATTTACCGTTCCACTTGCATCAACTACTGTTCCATCATTTAGTAATAAAGCTGCTTTTTGTTCAATAACATTAAAGTTATTTGCAGCGTCTCTAGCTTCCAACAATATCCAATCTACTACATTATTAGGCATGTTGGCAAGCGTAATAGTATTTTCTGTACCCTCATAATTCCATGGCGACCGATTGAATGGTTGCTCCACAGGAATTAAATTATTTTGTCGTAAAGTTGTTCTCATTTCTTCTGTAACAGTATTGTATGCTCCACTCAAGATAACATTCAATTTTACGGTCACTCCATTTGCAGTATTCACACCTGTCATCGCAATATCATCTTCGGCTGTCACAGTAAAACCACTATTATTTCTCATTTCGGCATGAACTCGAAGCATATCGCCACTGCTAGTTGCATTAAAATTGAAGCCAGTATTAGCATTAAAGCTTTCCCACTCATTCCATTCACCATCTTCGGCACGAAAACGCATTTCAGTAAAAAGTTCGCCTCCATACAAAAACAAATCAACATCTGCATTTTCTGTTTCCGTTTCCTCATTATTGATAATAAGTGGATATACATTGTAGCGACGGCCAAAATCTTGTACCCAACGCACACCGCCATAAGAACCACCTTCCTGATACCAATAACCTACACCTACTTCATATACATAAGGGCTGATAAGATTAGCATAGTGACCTGGACTATTAATCCAACCCTCAACAACACTTTCTGGAGAGTTGTAGCCTGCTGCTATATTCTCTGCTGCCGCAATCCAATCGTAAAAAGCACCAATTCGAGAAAAAGGAGCACATATCTCTGAACCATTGCTATCTTCCGAAGTATGGCTAAAATAATTGTTCTCTGCCATATTTTTGGCATGATAGCGTGCCGCTTTTGTCAATGTTGGAGATACTTTGAGTGGTGCCAATCCTAAGTCTTGTCGTAGTTCATTTACCAAAACTACTACCTCTTGTTCAAAAGATAAGTTTTGTGCAGATAAATTTTCAATACCACTAGGACAACTTGTGCTATTGGTTTGAATTGCACTACCTGAATAAGTAGTAGGAGGTTCAACACTTAATCCTACATCTTGTGCTTTTAAGGCATTAGTTGTACTAATACTAAACACCACCAGTAATAAGCTAAATAATCTTGTAATAGTCTTCATAGTCTTTCTTAAAAATTTTAATTAATGTTTCATTTTAATGTCAAAAAAAGAACAAACTTTTTATTTAATATGCAAGTTATGTTTCTTTTTTATCAACTGTACAAAATGTAGTAAGGGGTTTGATTAGTAATACGGCTTGTTTTATAAAAGGTTTGGAAATCAATACAACCTTGCCTATAAGCCTGATTAGCAATGATTTTAAAGACTATTTTAGCATAATTATTTCATATTATATTACAAAAAAACAAAAAATGATACCTGTTGATTATCAATATTTTATAGACAAAACTGTTTTTTTTTAATCGGTAATAAAAAAAAGCACAGTCATTTCAAAGTAATTTTAATTTTTTTTTTAAGTTTACTTTTCAATGAACATACCATATTTATTATTTATTTTGACTTTTTTTTTAGCAACAAAACTTTATGGTCAAGCTTTTTATGAGCAAAAAAGATAGTAAAATGCTTAGTGTGTATTTGATTTCGCCAAAGCACATACATTTACTTACAATGCTTTTGGCATCTTTACACAACAATAATTTTAAATCGCAATTCAAATACTCAAAAATATTTGAATTGCGATTTAAAGTATGAAGTATTGTATCTGAATAGCAGCTCTTCTTTTAGGCAAAAAAACTTTAGGAAATACATATACAGCTTCTATTAAACATTCTAAAAAAAAGTTAGTCTAAGTTAAATTATATCTATACAAAAAAAAATTACTTATATTTGTAAGGTTTTCCAAAATGATTGGAATATAAGGAGTTATCATAGATTATGGTGTCAAAGCACTATTTAATAAAAGTTGTTCAGTTGCTAAGTGCCAAAAACTAATTAATATAGCCTGTTTAAGTTGTTAACGCATTGAAAATAAATGTACTAACTTCTATAAAAGAGCATTTATCTTTCTTGTTTAATTAATACATTGATATTCAGCGTGTTAGTTTCCATAATTTGTAAAATAAAACTGTCCAACTATTTATTTGCGTCATAAATTTAATGACCGATTAAACAAACATTACATTTTTCTAAAAACAAAAATAATTCTTATGAACATTTTAAAATCATTGAGCTTCATGCTGATTTTGTTGGCACTTGTTGGTACAAGCAATGTATATGCACAAGATGAAGACGAAGGTTTGGAACGATTGCCAGATTTGGAACTAAAAAACTTAGGTAACAAAACTATAAATGTGTCGTCTTATGGCGATAATGGCAAAATAACGGTATTTAGCTTTTGGGCGACTTGGTGTATTCCTTGCAAAAAAGAGCTAAATAATATTGCTGATGTATATGAAGACTGGCAAGACGACTATGATGTGGAAGTCATTGCGGTAGCTACCGACGACTCTCGTACAGTAGCTAAAGTGAAACCTTATGTAAACGGAAAAGCGTGGGATTATGATGTATTGTATGATACGAACCAAAAATTTCAGCGTGCAATAGGCTTTCAAACCGTACCTTATACAGTAGTAGTTGATGAAGATGGCGATATTATGTATGAGCATTCTGGCTATGTGGAAGGTGACGAAAACGAGTTAGAAGAAATTATAAAAGAGTTGTTGGAAGATTAATTTTTTTTCAGCTAACGACAAAAAAGTGCGATTTATCATTTTTAAATGGTAAATCGCACTTTTTTAGTAATGGTTTAGCAGTAGCAATTTTTGCAAAAAAATGTTACATAAAAATTTAAGTAGCAAAAAAGCACAACATTTAGTATCTTTGCGACAATAACAAGCATTTCAAAGTTTTTTTATAAAAAAAAAGAAAAATATGAACGATTTTTGGCAGTAAAATTGTTTATATTTTTTGTTTCCACGTCTCAAAAATGCTTTTCTACGAAAAATATACAGTACAAATACGATATGAACGCAATAAGTTTTGTTTACCCTACTTTTTTATTTGCTCTTGCAGCATTGATTATACCCATTATCATTCATTTGTTTTATTTCAGACGCTTCAAAAAGGTCTATTTCACCAATGTCAAATTTTTGAAAGAGCTGAAAGAAGAACGGGCTTCACGAAACCGACTAAAACACTTTTTAGTTTTGTTTTCGAGAATGGCCGCACTTGCATTTCTAGTATTTGCCTTCGCACAGCCTTATATTCCGCAAACCGAAGCCGAAGTAGTAAGAGGTACGAAAGCCGCTAGTGTGTTCATCGACAATTCGTTTAGCATGAATGCTTTGAGCAATGATGTGTCTTTGTTTGAAAAAGCCAAGCGAAAAGCACGAGAAATTGTAGAAGCTTATGGGCCAGAAGACCGTTTTCAGATTATTACCAATGATTTTGAGGGAAAACATCAACGACTGCTCGACAAAGATGAGTTTATCGGCTATCTCGACGAGCTAGAAATTAGTCCAAATGTGCAGAATTTGAATGAAGTATTTAGCCGACAAAAGCAAGCATTGGAATACGCTAATGTGGAGCAGCGAAATATGTTTTTGATTTCAGATTTTCAGAAAAATGTCGTAGATTTAGAAAACGATACGGCTTATAATGTCTATCTCGTGCCTTTGCAATCCGTAGAGCAGCAAAATGTTTTTATCGATTCTGTTTGGTTTAGTTCACCGATTCGTATGCTCAATCAGGCAAACAAATTGATTGTTAGAATTAGAAATACTGGCGAAACTGCCGTTGAAGCTTCACGTTTAGAGTTGCGTATCAATGAGCAAACAAAATCTATCAAAGAATTTAATGTCGCTGCCGAATCTACCGTTATTGATACCATTAGTTTCACGATTACAGAAACAGGCTGGCACAATGCCGAAATGAAAATTACGGACTATCCGATTAACTTCGATGATACTTATTATTTCACTTTTGAGGTAGCCGAAAAAATAGATGTTTTGGTTATCAATGAAAATAAAGCAAGCCCATATTTGCAAGCAATTTTCAGAAGCAATAGTAGTTTTAGAGCAAAAAATCAGTCGGCGAGTCGCATAGAATATTCTACTTTGCCAAAAAATCAATTGATTATTCTCAATCAAGTAAAAGACATTTCATCTGGTTTGGCTTATGAGTTGCAGCAGTATGTTTTTGGTGGCGGAAATTTATTGATTTTCCCAAATAAAAACATGAAAAAAACATCTTACAATAGTTTGCTAAAAGCTTTGAAAGCCAATACTTACATCAGTTTTTCGGAAAGCCAGAAAGAAATAGAAGATATCAATACAAGGCAAGAGGTTTTTCGTGATGTTTTTGAGCGTATTCCTCGAAATTTGGATTTGCCATTTTGCCGTGGCTGTTTCGACATGACGAGTTATTCTAGCACAGGCGAAGAAGTCTTATTGAAAATGAGAGGCGGCAGTTCCTTTTTGAGCAAATACAATTTTGGCGAAGGAAAAGCATATATGTGTGCCGCACCACTCGACACAAAATACACCAACTTGCCATCGCACGCTATTTTTGTGCCTATGATTTACAAAATCACTTTGGTCGGTAGCAAAGAAGTACAATTGGCTTACACGATTGGCGAAAACGAATTGGTAGAAGTAGAAAATCGTGCCGAGAAGAAAGACAGCAAATTTAAACTAAAAGGCCCTGCCGAAGAGTTTATTCCAGGCCAAAAAGTAGAAGGCACAAAATTGGTATTGAACCTAAACAATCGTTTAAAGGAAGCAGGTGTTTACGAACTTTTCTTAGAACCGCAAAAAGCTTTGACATATTTCGGTTTCAATTTCAACCGACAAGAATCTATCTTAGATTATTTCAAAATGGAAGAATTGCAAGAAAAATACACCGCTCCAAATATTTTGCTTTTGGAAGAAAAAGGCGAACCATTGTCGAAAATCGTTGGCCAAATAGATAGAGGTTTAGAGCTTTGGAAATGGTGTTTGTTGGCTGTTTTGGCGTTTTTATTTATAGAAACTTTACTCTTGCGTTTGTGGAAAAATTAACGTTCTAAACCTTCAAGGTTTTTTATTTTATAAAAGGAAATTGTGTAAGCATCATACAGATATTATATTTGTAAACCTTGAAGGTTTTATATTCAAAAAAACTCAAAACTAGAAAAAAGCTATGCAAAAAAAGAAAGTTTTAATACTCGGAGGAACACAATTTGTCGGTCGTCAGGTAGTAGAAAAATTGATGAACGACGAAAGCTACGATTTATATTTATTCAATAGAGGCCGTAGTAATCCAAATTTATTTCCAGATGTAAAAAGAATAATTGGCGACCGAAAAAGCGATGATATTGCTAAAATTGCAGCTCATAAATGGGATTATATCGTCGATTTTACGCTTTTTTCGCCTAGCACTTTGACCAAAACTTTAGAATATGTGAATAAAGATGTCACGAAATACATTTTTATTTCTACCATTTCGGTTTTCGATTTGAAGGAATATGACGGCCAAAATCAACTTTTGGAAACCGACAAATTAGAAGATTGCACAGAAGCGGAAAAAGCCGATAGAACCATGCGAACTTATGGCAAGCGAAAAGCCGAATGTGAACGAATGTTGGACGAAACGGAGCTAAATGTGATTACTTTGCGGCCGTCGCTTATCTATGGAAAATACGATTTCACAGACCGTTTTTATTATTGGTTGTATCGTGCCAAAAACCGTCACGAAGCCATTATGCCAAGTTTGGGAAATGAAGTGATGTCGCTGACTTATGCTGCCGATTTTGCCGAAATGATTATCGCCTGCCTAGAAAATAAAGTACCAAACGGAACATACAACTGCTCCACTCATGAGCCGCTTTCGTTGCGTGAAATGCTAGACACGATGAAACCTTATGTACAGTCCTTTTGCAATTTTTATCCCATGTCTGCCGAAGATTTGGCAAAAGAAGGTGTTAGAATGCAAAGAGATATACCGCTTTGGTTTGGCACAAATTTGAAGGTGAGCAAGCAAAAAATAGAAAAAGCAAGTGGTTTAAAGCTCAAAACTTTTGCTGAAAGCGTAGAAGAAACAGCCGCTTATTTTGAGGAAATTCATTGGCCGATGCCTCGTATTGGGCTTTCCAAAAAAATAGAAATGCAGATTATCAAACGGAATAAATACAAATAGAT
>JBMZCV010000087.1:0-20311 GCA_049613665.1 Chitinophagales bacterium
TTTCTTACAAAAAATAGGGCGAACGTTTATAAAAAAACACCACGAAATTCGACACTCCACCTTGAAAGTCTTATCCAAAACGCATTTTGTAATTTCCCCTTCCTATATTTTCAGTTGTTATCTACCGTAAAACTTTAGCATCTTCTAATCTTATTTAAGAGACGATTTAAATTTTATCTTTTGGCTATTTTTTTAGCATCAAAAATAAGATTTAAACAGCTTTTAAGCAGAAAACAATACTATGAAATTACACGAATCTTTCTTATCCAAAACCCCTATCATTCTTCTATTAGTATGCTTTTCTTTTTATGGAAATGCTACCAATAATACTTTAGAAATTTGTATAAACGATAAAACTGTTGGCAGTTGGAACGCAAATGACAGAGAAAGTATCGAACAAATTAAGGTCGGTTTGCCTATTAGTAATCATCCTAAAGATATATTTCGCCAAGACGAAATTTTTGTGAAAGTAAACTACCATTTTATCAACTTTAGCTTTGATGCTACCGCAAAAAATCACGATACAAGAGCTTTATCCATCGCCAAGCAAATTCAAGATTATCAAATTTTGAAAATAGAAAAGGCATTTCCTTTGCTAGAAGAATTGCAAAATATCTATAAAATAACATTTAATAAAACTAAAAAAATTGATGATTTAGTCAGTGATTTGCAACAGCATGATATGATTGAGTGGGCAGAAAAAATACCTATTCCGCAACAGATGTACACGCCTAATGATGTGCAACCAGAGCAATGGCAATTTGATAATATTTCGGCTTATGATGCTTGGGATTTTACGCAAGGAAACAGCAACGTTGTTGTGGCTGTAATAGATGATGCCGTTTTGACAACACACAATGACTTGGCAGCAAACATTGTAGCAGGTACAGATGTGGCAGATGGCGACAACGACCCAAACCCACCTGCAACAGCTACAAATACCAATTTTTCGCACGGAACGCATGTTGCAGGCATTATTTCTGCCGTCACAGACAACAATAGCGGTATTGCAGCACTCGGTGGAAACGTAAAAATTATGCCTATCAAGTGTAAATCAAATACAGATAATGGCCTAAATTTACCGTTTGCTTATGAAGGCATTGAATATGCAATTGACCAAAATGTAGATATTATCAATATGTCGTGGGCAGTATATAGTTTTTCGGCTGCTATGCAAGCTTTGGTAACAGTAGCTTATGATAGAGGTATTTTCTTGGTGGCTGCAGGTGGCAATGATGGTGCTTTGTCGGCTATGTATCCAGCCAACTATGTGCCTGTAATGGGAGTTGGTGCAACAAACGAAAATGACGAAATTGCACCTGTTTCCAATTGGGGAATAGCAATGGATGTTTTGGCACCGGGAACTGATATTTATAGCACCGTAGCAGGAAATAATGATGCTTTTACAACTTATACAGGTACTTCTACGGCTTGTGCTTTGGTAGGAGGTTTGGCGGCTTTAATGCGTTCTTATGATGCCAATATTACACCAAAAAGAATTAGAAATTGTATTCGAAATAATGCTGACGATGTGTCGACAACAGATTTAAATCACCCAAATTTAGGTATTATTCCAACAGTAAGAGTCAATGCAGAAGAAGCTTTAAATTGCTTAAATATTCCACCTTTTGCCTATTTTACAGTAGAAGGCCTTACAATTTTGGAAACAGATATTTGCCCAGGCCAAGCTGTTCAGTTTTTTGATGCCTCGCTTGGCCCAGATATTTCTAGCTATCAATGGACTTTTGAAGGTGGTACTCCTGCCACTTCTACTGATCAAAATCCAATTGTTACTTTTGATACATTTGGAAACTATGAAGCTACCTTAACTGTTACGAATCCTTATGGCACAGATACCGAAACTTTAAATGTTTCTGTTTTTACACCTACTGCTACTTTGAGTGGTGACACAACGATTATTTCTGGCTATGGAACACAATTGTTTTTCGATTTTACAGGAGCTGCTCCTTGGTCTGTTACCTATACAAACGGAACACAAACCTATACGATAGACAACATCACAGAACAACATTATGTCGTGCCTATTCCAGCCTTAGAAAGTGAAGAGTGGGAAATTGTGAGTGCTAGTGATTTGTTGTGCAATGCAGGTATTTTTGGTGGAGCAGATATTACGGTCATAGAAGTTGATCCTTGTATCGATTGCCCATATTATTACATACAAGATGTACTGATTGGCGGTGCTTGTGTCAATGTTTTTAATGTTACCTATTCTGGTTTGGTGCAAGGCTCAGGCCAAAATGCGACTTACCCAATGATGGGAGAATTTAATGTGGGCGAAGATGCTATTGATATTGGTTTTGATAGAGGAATTATTATGGCAAATGGAAACTACACAACTGCTTTTGGAAATAATACTGGTGGTGGTACAGGCGATGATTTAGGGCAAAGTGGAGATGCCGATTTGAGTCTTTTAGCTGGCGTTGGTATCAATACTTTTGATGCTTGTGTAGTAGAATTTGATTTTATTCCTTCTACTGATACAGTACGTTTCAATTATGTCTTTGGCTCGGAAGAATATCTCGAATATGTAAATGCTGGCTATAACGATGCTTTCGCCTTTTTATTAAGCGGCCCTGGCATTACAGGAACAGTAAATATCGCTCAAATTCCGAATACTATGATTCCTGTAACCATTGATAACGTAAACGACTTTAGCTATTCACAATATTATGTAGATAACGAATGGGCTGCTGTTGGGCAAACAGAATATGATGGCTATACCGTGCCTTTAGAAGCTATTTATACCGATTTGATTCCTTGCGAAATTTATCATATAAAAATAGCAATTGCCGATGCTGGCGATGGCATTTTAGACTCTGGCGTTTTCTTAGAAGCCAAAAGTTTTAATACAGGAAATGTAACAAATGTATCGGCTTATGGCTCGGTGGCAGGTACTTCAGATGTATATGAAGGCTGCGAAACAGGCTATTTTGAGTTTAGAAGAGGCGATTTGACGACTATAAATGACGATTATATCATTCCAATAAGTGTAAGCGGAACTGCTGTGATGGGGCCTGGCGATGGTGCTGATTTTGCTCCTTTGCCAGATGAAATTATTATTCCTGCTGGCGATACGACTATTTTAGTTGGCATTTTTGCTTATGCCGATGGCATTGTAGAAGCTCCTGAAAATATCGTCATTTCGCTAGACAACGAACAGTGCGACTGTACGAATATTCCTGTTTTAGCCATTCTTATTTTATATGACAATGTTGTTATTGATGCAGGAGAAGACCATGTTATTTGCTTAGGCGAAAGTGTACAGTTAGATGCTACGCCTACCGATAATGTGATTTACGAATGGTCAAACGAAGACTTTTTGAACGATGCCACTATCCCAAATCCTATCGCTACACCAGATACGACTATGACTTTTGGCGTGCGTTCTACCGATAGCAATGGTTGTGAAGCCGAAGATTGGGTAACAGTTTTTGTGATACCGCCACCAGTCGTAGAAAATATTGCGATAGACACCACCATTTGCGTAGCTGAAACCGTAGAGTTGCAGTTAGGAAATTTGAGCAACATAACAGGCTATCAATATCAATGGTCGCCAACAACAAACTTAGACGACCCTTATAGTCCAAGTCCGACCGCAACCGTTGGCAATACAACAAGCTATACGCTAACCGTCGTGAATACGGCTGGCTGTGTTTCCGAACAAACTATAAATATTAACATTCAAGCCAATCCTGTAACAATAACGCTAGAAGATGTCAGCATTTGCGACTCCGACTCAGCAACACTAATTGCACCAGATGGTTTTGCATCTTATTTGTGGTCAAATAACGACACAACGCAAAGCATTAAAACAACAGAAGCTGGCATTTATGAGCTGATAGTAACAGATGATTTGGGTTGTGCTGCAAGTGCTTCGGCAGAAGTGACTTATGCCGAAAATCCAATAGTAGATATCGAAGGGCCGCCAACATTTAATACAGGAGCTACGGTTGCTTTGAGTGCCGAAAACGTCGATTTTGTCGCTTACGAATGGAATACAGGCGACACAACTGCCACAATTCAAGTAAATGCAGAAAATGAATATTCGGTAACTGTTACAAATGAAGCAGGTTGCAGTAGCCATGCTATTTTTGAAATAACAGAACGACTTGTCGAACCCTTTTTGTTTCCTACTGCTTTTTCGCCAAATGACGATGGTATCAATGATGAATTTGGCCTTATTCAATTTGGTGCTGTTACAGATTTGCGACTCGCTATTTACAATCGTTGGGGAAACCTCGTTTTTGAAACCAATGATATTTCAAAAAAATGGAATGGCACACTCAATGATGGAAATATGCAAATTGGTGTCTATGTCTATTATGCAGAAGTAAAATTGCAAAGTGGCAAAAGCAAATTTGTAAAAGGCAATATTACTTTAATAAAATAAAATTCTTTCTTACGATTAACTAAGGTGGCAGGCATTTCAGAAATGCCTACCACCTTCTTTTTTATAGAAAAATAAAAAAAACATGAAAACAATCCTTCAAAGTTGCAGCTTATTTATAGCTCTTATTATTTCGATTTCTCTTTTGCAAAGTTGCGACAAACCGCCAACCGAACCAGACGACGATACAACTGACACAACTGAAGTAGATACAACGACAAATGTAATGGTTGATTCAGTCATTTATAGCTTTACAGAAATATGGCAAGATAGCATTTTTGTGGCCGACGTACTCAACGAAAATCCGCAAACGCAAGCCTTTTTAATAGAAGAATTTACAGGAGTTCGCTGTGTAAACTGTCCGAAAGGACACGAAGTGACAGATGAAATTTTGAGTTTATATCCCAATATGGTGCAAGCCGTAGGCATTCATGCAGGTAGTTTGGCCACGCCATACCCAGAAAGTTTGCATGATTTTCGCACCGATAATGGCGAATACATACACGACTTTTTCAATGTTTCTGGCACACCTTCTGCTATGATAAACCGACATTTTTTCATGCCAGATTTTAGCATGGTTTTATACAACAAAAATCAATGGCAAGATAAGCTAGAACAACTCATGGAAGAAAATAATGAAGCACCTATCAATTTGTATGTGTATCACACTTTTGATGAAGCAACACGCATTGCAAATATTTATGTGCAAACTATTTGTACGCAAAGTCTTGATGCTAATATTGATTATAAATTGAGTGTAGCGATAAGTGAAAATGACATCATAGACCGACAAATAACAGAAGATGGCATTGTGGAAGAGTACACACACAAACACGTTTTGCGGCACACACTTAGCCCAAATGAAGCTTGGACAATCGGCTCAACAGCACAAAACACTGTTTTTGTAAAAGCTTTAGCGGCTTTCGAAGTGCCAAATGATTGGAATATCGACAACTTAAATATTCTTGCTTTTGTGCATAAAAATACAGATGACGATAAGGAAATTTTGCAAGTTGCGGAGGCGAAATTGGTGGAGTAGGTTTTCATTTTTTGGCAAAAAAAAACAGAAAAAGCTTATCAGATATAAAAGTTTGATAAGTTTTTTCTGTTTTAATTCAAGTTAGCTGTGTGTAAAAAAATTTACCGACAAGTCTTTTTCACTTCGTATCTCACTTCGCCTATAATTGTTTTCTGCTGTCCTGTCGTTGTCGTAATAGCAGCTTTCACAGGAAAAGTGCCAATTTTATCAGCTTTTTGTTCATAAAAGGCCATACCTTTTTCATTGAGTTCTAAAGACTTGCCATTCACCGAAATTTTTGGCCGTGCCTTTGCCGAAAATGCTGTCAAATAGATTTTAGCTTCTAAAGTTTCGCCTTGCTCAATGCGTTTTTTAGATAAAACAACTGCTGGCTCAAAACCATTATAAGTACTTTCAGTCATCTTCTTCAAATTTTTATATAAATAAAATACGACATTAAAATTGGCGAGTAAGGCATCGGTTTTCAGCTTATTTAAAAACAATAATTGTTCTTGTACTGAACTATTATTTTCCATCATTTCGAAATCGGTTTCGGTAGCTTGCAAACTTTTTAGCTCTCGCCAAATTTCGGTTGTTGTCGAAACATTTTTTTCGTCCAAAATATCGGCTATTTGCTCATAATATTCATACAGATGTTGTCGAAAACCTGCCGAATATTTTACTTTTTTCGTGCTATGCAAGACTCGCAACAAACTATCTAGCTGCATTTCAACTTCGTTTTCATGTGCCGTTATTCCATCAGCCAATTGCCATTCTCTTTTTCCTCTACGATTTTTTTTCATATCTTTATCCAAAGCTTGCATCGCACAGCCTCTATTTGTGTAGGTTTGCTGAACAAAGTTTTCTAGGCTTTTGTTGCTTTGTTTCAAAACACTTGCAGTATCTGTATTCGCTTTGCTCAATTTTTGGTAGAAAAAAAGCAAAGTCAAGGTTTGCAAAAAGGCGAAAACAGCCAGCAGTTTAATGTTTTTTTTATTTGCTAACATACTAATTACATTTTTTTACTACTTCATAATCAACTGCAAATGGCAACGTACTTTTTCGGCTTCCATCTCCATTTCTAAACTTTATAAAACCTTCAATTTTATGTGTACCTAATGTTTTCGCAATAGTTTTATAGGTAGCCATTCCATTTTTATCTAATGAAAGCCCCTTGCCATTTACGATAATCGAAGGCCGAGCCATAGAACCAGCTTTTGCCAAATAAACCTTTGTCCTAAAAGTTTCCCCTAATTCCAAAACCGTACTTTCTGGAATAAGTGCCACACGAAATTTGTCGTATAAAATACCCACAAAACCTACTTTGCTACTAAAATGATGTACTATATTTTCGCTCAAAGCCAGTATATCAACTTGTTTTCGGCGAATAAACTGTTTTAAAATAGCATTATTGACACGCAAATCAGACATTTGCAAGCTATCTTTATATTGGTTTATCCCAATATTCAGAATATCTAAATCAACCTTATCCGTCTTTCCATCTCGATTAAGAATAGTATTGAGGTTTTCATAAAAAAATGAAAGTTGTTTATCAGCATCTTTTGTCATTTCCTGCTGTTTACTTTCGGGCATTTGCAGTAAAGTTTCCAAGCTATCTACTTGTTGCAAAGCAAGTTCTTTAACACCATTTGCAACATTTAGATATACATGGCCTCGCTTTTGTTTTCTTACTTTATCATCAAAAAATTGAAAAGCCATTTCATTGGCAATAATTAAATTTTGCTTTTGCCACGCAGCACTTTCATTCAGTTCAGTAAGTAAATGTGTGTTGATAGGAGTAGAAAACTTCGAGAAACAAAAGGCTATTACAGTAGTTTGTGCCAAAACAAGCGACACTAAAACATAAAAAAGCAGATGATAATTCGTTTTCATGAGCATTTTCATTTTTTGAAAAAATATAGATTTTATGATATATACTTTTTTCAACTAAAAACGATACTGAAAAAACAAGAAGCTGTTTAATTATATTTTTATTCTAATGTATTAGGCAGTATGATTTTTCGATTGCTCTTCTTCGCATTTATTTTTCAAAGCCACATTCATTTTTTCAAAACCTATTGCAGTTTTATCAAGCATTCCACCAAATAAAACAACGAGAAAGCCGCTAAATTTTTCGCCATGCACAAAGTTTGTGGTCTTATTATCTTCGCTTTTTAGCATAAAATAATGCTCGCCATCAAAAATACCTTTCATCAAAACCTTGCCTTTCCAACGCAACTCTTCATTCTCTTTATATGCCAAAACTTGCGGTTTGAATGTCATCGCACTTCCATCTGGCGGCTGCACACTTACCTTCAAATATTCGCCAACCGTTTTACTACCAGAAATAGCAGTTACAAAAGGATTCCAAGAAGGATAATTTTCAAAGTCTGTCAAAGCTTGCCATACTTTTTCTGGTCGTGCATTTATGCTTATTTGCGTTTTAATTTCTTTCATTTTATTTATTTGTTTTAAAAAGTAAGTGCCAAGCACTATTCAATAATCACTAATATCAACACGATTCATTCTTTTTAAGTTTCATTTCAATTTATCAAAATGTTTAAACTTAATGTTTTGCTATTGCTTAGATAAAGCTTTTAGCCAAATTTGTCTTTACAAAGCTATAAAATGCCTATCTTGCTCATTCGTAACTATTTGCATTGTGACAACTTTGGCCCAAAAAGGCTTATTTTTTATCTCAAAAACTCACACCTAAACAATTACGAAAATTATTAGGCACTAATAGATTTATAAAACTTTCGAATGAAGGAAAATAAATTTATTATATCTTTTTTTTTGAAAACTCAAGAGTAAGGCATTTTTTAAGTACCTTGCTCTTTTTTCAAAAAGGTACTTTTTTGCACCAAAAAATATCGCATATATAAATCATGAAAATATTATTTATTGGCATTTTGATGTCTATTGCCGTGAGTTTGCAAGCTCAAAAAACAGCTTTTTACAATCCAGACGGCACACGTTTTTCCTTCGGCAAAGAAAAGAAAAAAACATCTTCTATCAGCTATGGCGATATTGATGGCGATGGCGACACAGATATTGTAGTGGCAAATGGCAGACATTGGCCAGACCAAAACGAAATTTATTTGAATAATGGAAATGGCGGATTTACGGTATCTTACGACTTGGGTTTTTACAAATCGACGAGCTATGCTGCCGAACTTGGCGATTTTGATAATGATGGCGACCTCGATATTGCAGTAGGCAATGATACTGCTCCAAATAGAATTTTTCTGAACGATGGCAAAGGTATGTTTAACGAGACAGGCACTTTTGGCGAGCTATATTCGCCTACCAGAAATCTGACTCTTGATGACATTGATAATGATGGCGATTTAGATATTATTGTAGTCAATAGAAACGCAAAAAATGAAATTTGCTTGAATAATGGCAAAGGTGTTTTTGAAAAAAGCATTTATTTTGGGCAAAAAAAAGATGCAACCATAGACGTAAAAGTGTTTGATATGGACGATGATGGCGATAAAGATTTGATATTAGCGAATCGGCAAGGCCAGCAAAATTATATTTGCTTGAATGATGATTTAAATTTTGAAGAAAAAATAGCTTTTGGAAGCGGAAATGAAAATACTAGAAGCCTTGCTTTAGTCGATTTTAACAATGATGGTTTTGTGGATATTGTAGCAGGAAATATTCGACAAAAAAATCAAATCTTTTTTGGAAACGAAAAAAGGAACTACTCCAAATCTATGTATTTGGGCAAAGCTGCTGACGCTACTTATAGCCTTGATGTGGGCGATTTTGACAATGATGGCGATTTTGATGTGCTTGTTGGCAATACCGAAAAACCAAATATGTTGTATGTCAATACAGGAAATGCTACAAAGTTTGAAGCCTTAAAACTGAGTAAAAAAGCATTTAATACTTACGACATAAAGTTTGTCGATTTGAATAATAATGGCTTTTTAGATATTGTAGAAGCCAATTCTGATGCTTTGAATGTGTATTATAAATGTAAATCATTGCCCAACAAAAAGTAATATTAAGTACCAAGTACTATTTAATAAAGCATTCGTTTAGTCGCTAACGCATTGAAAATCAAGGTGTTATCTTGTTCTGAAATGCCCAAAAACTTCTGAACGACTACTTAAAACTCTTTATAAACAACAGTTCGGACATTAATATGTTTTTTATCAAAGGTTTAAACATACTATTTTTTTTAGGCTAAGGCGGCCAATATTTGCAAATTTAATGGCCTTTTGAACTGAAAAATAGTATGTTTCCCTTACCAAAAGGAAACTTTTTATCAAGCTGATAATTGTTATAAAAAATGTCCGAACCATTGTATAAACAAAAACCTTAAAAATGGAATTAATTTTTATCAATGAATTTGAGATAGTCGAAAAAATGGCGAAAAGCTTATATGAGCTGTTGCAAAGCTGTTTTCCTGAAGCAGAATATCGGCAGCGAATTTATTTTAAACAGCTTCCTCATTATCGCATTTTGGCTTTGGAAAACAAAAAACTTGTCGGACAATTAGGCATAGACTATCGTGTCATGAATTTGAATGGCGAGGCTGTAAAAGTTTTTGGCGTTGTGGATTTGTGTGTGACAGCAAGTATGCGGGGAAAAGGCATTGGCAAAAAACTAATGCTGGAATTTGAAGCTATCGCAAAACGAAATCGTAATGGCATTGATTTTTTGTTTTTGGTAACAGATGATGCAGGTTTTTATGAAAAATTGGGCTATCAGCAAACAAAACTGACGACAACATGGCTCAAAATTGACCAACATAACAATTATGGGCAAGGTACGGAAGCTATTGATGATGCTTTTTTTATGGTAAAGGCTGTTTCGGATAAGGTTTGGGAAAATGGCGATTTGGATATGTTGGGGTATATGTATTAGAAAAAACCGAATTAAACAAAGGTTTGTTTAACTCGGCATATTACTTACAATCTTGTATTGTGATATAAAAAAATAAAGATAAAACTCCTTGTTTTTTTACCAAATAATAAGTTTATCTATCAGTTGCATATCTTCGCTTTGCAATCTAACGAAAAACTGACCTTTTTGAAGTTGACTAATATCAAGTGTAAACAAATTATCGGTATTGTTGGCGTTTAGTTTTTGTTGTAAAACAACTTTTCCTGTAATGTCCATAATTTGAACCTCGAGTATTTCGCTTGCTTGTAGTTGTTCAAAACTATTGATTGTATAGGTAAGTTGTACAAAATTTCGAGTTGGATTTGGATATAACGACATTTTGTTTTGTATTTCTTGAGTATCAGCAAAGATGTCGTAGCTGTTGATTTCACCGTTTTTGCAAGTAGGTGTAGAGAAAGTCATTACAGGTATAATCCATTCTGTCCAACCATCTGAACATAAAGCTTTTACACTCCATTCATAATCTGTATTTGGTTGTACGCCACTTGTGAAAGTTCGAGAAGTGCTAGTTTGTTCTGGAAATACTTTCCAAGTGCCTCCTGCTTTTCTTCCTGCAATTTTGTATGCCGTAGCATTTGGCATAGCGTTCCAAGTGAAAGTAAGGCTAGAACAAGTAATATCTTGTACTGTTGGATTCATTGGTTGTCCGCAAGTCATAATGTCTGTTATCTCAATAATTTCTTGGTAAACATGTGAACAACTATCGTTTGAAGCAATCAGCGTAATAGTATCTGTGCCTAATTTATTGAAAGTAAATGAAAAATCGGTTGTTGTAGCTATGGTATCTGCATTGTGTAGCCAAATGTAATTTGGTGCAGTAGTAGATTCATTGGTAAAGTGAACAGTTGTGCCTTCTAAAACGAGAGTGTCTGAACTAGCGAAAGCTGTATAAGTGCTGTCGCAAGGAACAACAGGTAAGTCGAAAGTGATGCTATTATTTGTTGTATAGTTTAATATATTACTGTTGTAAATATAACCACCATCAACAATAGTAGCTGTTATAGGTACACTTGTAGGTTCTTCTATGGTTCGTAAATTGCCAACTGTCCATGCAACAGGATTAACAATGCACTCGATACGGCATACTTCATCGCCTGCAAAGGTAACACCAGCAGGGTTTCTTTGTCCTGCTACGATATAATGGCGTGTCATATTTGGATTAATAATTTTTTTGAAATCATATTTGTTAAATCCTCCTCCAGAAACAGAAAAATCCCAGTTAGAATTAGAATAGGTAACATTAGACATTAAAGCATTTCCTGCATTTATATCAATGGTAAAAGCTAAGTGATTAATATTATAGACAGGATTAGCAGAATCAGCTAATCGAATAATTAATTCATTAGACCCTAATTCGTGTTCTACTGTTAATGGAATAGTAGTGTTTTGTCTAGTAACATGTGCATTACCATTGTGCGTTGCAGTTGGGTTATTGAGTATATGATTCGCAATAACATCAAAGTCAGAGCAAATACCTATACCACTTGCCAAAGTAATATTTCCATCGCCATTTGCATCAGCATGTTTTAAATCAATTGCTCTAGTCATTTCGCCTTCTATAATAGTAAAAGTGAATTGCCAAGGCAAAGAAGGATGTGCTTCCCATTGAGTTAAACTATCAGCTACACATGACAAGTTTCTATGGTTAGGATAATTATCGCAATTATCTAAGTCATCATTAGTATAATCCGGATTCAAAGATAAAAAAGCATTACTATTATATGTATTTTCTGCTGTATATAAGGCATTAGCATCGAATACCCAATCGTTGAAACCACCTACTGCATCAACTATTTCACCATTATAATTTACATCGCCAGGCCATACACACTCCGTATCATACATAACATCTGTATTGTACGTTTGCGAACCACAATTATTATCTATTGTGACTTCAATACTAATATTTCCAATAGTGCCAAGCGGATCTAAATTTAAATCTGGATTGTTAGGATTAGCATTACTAAATTCTACGGTAATAGTATTTGTACCTTGCCCTGCTGTAATTATAGCACTTCCTATTGGCACGATTGTCCAAGTATAACTATCTACATTAATAGCAGGAATATTAATACTATAATCATAAGTATGGTCAATATCGCCACTACAAACAAAATCACAACCTGTAATACTCATTGTATTTGGCAAAGGTCTATGCACAGTCAAATCCACCTCATCAAACACTTCTAAACCGCATAAAGGCTCGCTTACTGTCCATATCAATTTATAATTACCTGCTGCAATATTTGTTCTTAAATTTGTTGTTGGATTATTAGCATCTACAAAAATATTATTACTTGGCCCGATTATTTTTGTCCATTCACCTGTATAACCACTAGGTGGCGTATTTCCTGCCAAAATTATACTTGTCGAACAAGCATCAGGTTGGTCTATACCTGCATTTGCCGTAAGATTTGTAGGCGAATATTCTGTTTCAAAAGAAAGTTCTAAAGTAAAACCATCGTCAGTAGGAAAATTGCAGCTATTTACTTCGCCAAACACTTCAGTAAACACAATCAAATTTCCAAATGTCATGGGTGTTACATTATTCGTTATTGGAGGCTCATTATCTTGTATAATAATTAAAGTAGCCGAATTAGGAGTATAAATAAAATCAGTTTCCAGCATTGTATCATAAGTAAATATGACATCGAACCACTCACGATATTCATTTTCAAAAGTATCATAAATATAGTCACGACCAATGAAAAAGTCTTTTGTATATTCATATCGTTTGGTGCAAGGCGAAGTAGTAAAGATTTGTTCCTCTCCGTCAGATTCAACTTTTCCTACCAAATCAATATTGTTTAACTCTTCTGAAGGCCGCCAAGTGCTTAAATTATTTGCTGTTGATAAATAAAACTCTGCCATACCTGTCAATTCAATCGTATTTGCTCCTATGCTATTATTGATATTACTATTTACAGTATATTCTGCTATTATTTCAATATTATCGCCATTATTAAAAGTACAATTAAGTTGAAAATCAATTTGGCGAAATGCCCCTACTAAAGTATTTGTTGGTGTGCTAGTATTACAAGAAATCCCATTTATTTTAGCACTCACAATTGCATTAAAATCCACATCTTGCCCATTATGCAAATATACACTTACATCCATTTGAGTATAATCATTGTTATCACTTGTGCAAATAGATACTGTTCCTGTATAAGTTTCTCGAAACCTATCATTTTCGCCCACTCTTTCCAAATTCACATTTGGGCTTGTAGCATTAAGCGGTGTACCACTACAAACATCATTTCCAAAGTTGCTAAATCGTTTCAAATCATAGCTAGTTACCTGAACGCCAGAAGTACAACCATCTGTACCACCACCACCTGCAAAACAAGGTGATTGAAAAATAGTACGTTCAAAGCTATTGGAAGCAAGCAAACCAGTACAAGTACTATTGCAAGGAGAGCCAGCAGCAGGAAGTATCTTAGCAGAAGCTCCGATTTGGCTTTCTACTATACCGAAAAAATTTGTCGAACATAATGTAGTATTACCACCACCACATTGGTCACCTACAAAACGAGGGTGTATCCTTAATGCGTCAGTCGGCGAAGTATAGCCATCAAGTGGCAAGTTGTAAGTAACTACAAGTGTACTTGTGTTGTCATTACTATCATTATTTACGATAGTAGGAATAGAAGCACCTATTGCTAAACGACTTGCATCAGTATCCCAATTTAAGCCACAATCATAGCCGATAGTCAATTCTAAAATTCTGCCATTTTTCCCCAAAGCATTTCCGACCAAATCCATCGACATAATAAATTCTTCGCCATCATAAATACGAGTATTTTCTTCTACATAAGCCTTATAAACAAAAACTTCTTCCGACTTTGTTTCAAAAGAATTTCCTACTTTATTTAGGCTATACATATTAGTAGTAATAGGTATTGTTGGTGGACAAGTTTCTACTCCATAAGTCAAATTATAAGCATTATTACCTACTGAAGCTGCATTGTCACAAGTAGTCATTACCTTATAATAAATGGTCAAAATTTCATTAGCCTGTAAAGGAGTTATAAAGCTAATATTAGGAATTGGGTCACTATCAGTAAAATCAGCATTTGGTACTAAACCTCCTCTTATGGAAGACTCAATATCAATTACTCCTCCATATTCTACATTAGTAGGCAAAGTAATATCAAAGTCAGCGTTTAGAAGTTCTACGGCAGAGTTATTTATAATACTGATTTCAAAAACATCCTCTTCACAAGTTTCCAAATCATTTATCATTTCATTATCTATGCTAACTTCTGTTTCATCAAAAGCAGGAATAACTGAAATAACAATTTCTGTAGTTGATAAGGTTAAAAGCGGCCAATTGGAGTTGGTAATCGTACCATAGTAAGTACCAGCCGTAGTAATCGAATAATTTGCTGATGTACTTACTTGTATATTATTTTTATACCATTTATATTGATTGCCAGAAGTATTATCCCAAGTAGAAAGGTCATAAGACCAAGAAGTATTTGAACAAATTGAAACTGCTGCAGGAATAGGCAAATCTGCTTGCGGAGCATACACTATTGCAATAGCTGTGCTAGAAATAAGTGACAAATCATTAAAAATTAAAGCGTTATTTATCACATTTGCATATAAGTTAGCATTTGTAAATGCTTGAATACCCTGCAAATTCGTAATACCACTACCAATACAGATAACCGTCAATTCAGTTGCTGCAACATTATCATCTAAAATAGTATCTATAGGCCAATTTGGAAAAAGAGCAGGGTTTTGATTATACAAACAAGTCGCAAAATTAGGGTCGTTTACTTGTGTTTGAGCATACACTTGGTTGAAAAAAGGGGTAAAAAAGCATAAAAATAAAAATGTTTTTAAGAAAACAAATGTTTCTTTTCGTTTCATAATTAAATTTTAATTAGTGAGTGAAGAAAAAAATAAGTTAATTTTTAGCTTCAAAAATAAAACAAAAAAATGAAGCTCGAATAGTACACTTTTTAGCAGTTTTAGAACATTTTTTTATTTATTTTTAGTATTTTACCACTAAAAAAAAGCATAACAAGCGTGGTTATCAGTAGTTTATATCTTATGCTTTTTGTTAAATAAATAAAATTTTCCAATGATTATAGAAAAAAAAGTAGGTGGTAAGCTCTTATTTTGCCTAAAAAGCTTGACTAAAAAAGAGTTAAATGCTTTTATGTTATATGTAGAATCTCCTTTTTTTAATAAAAACAAAACGCTAGTCAAGCTATGCCATGTTTTAATAGATTTGTATCCTAACCTTGACCAAGTATTAGAAGTTCAATTATTTGATGCTGTTTTTGAAAATGAGGTATTTAATTATAGCAAATTACGAAACCTATTATCAGATTTGAACAAGCTATTCAAAAACTTCTTGGCAATTAGTTATTTACAAAAACAAAAAACGCTTATTGATTTATTTTATATTGAACAATTGAATGAGAAGCAATTAGATAATTTTTTGATAAAAGACGTAAAATTGTTTAACAAAAAAATAAAAAAGCAGTTTTATCAAACAGAAAAAGACTTTGCTATTCAATTTCGTTTATCAGAAATCATTTATCAAAAGGCTATTTTTAATCGCAAACGAGATGTACCCAATGCCTTACAAGAACTCATGAACGATGCCGACAAGCACTATTTGTATGTCAAGTTACGATATTTTTTCGCTGGCCTCAATCAGCAAGCTATGCAAAACATTCAATATGATTTTTGGCTGTTTGAAGAGGTATTAGCAGCATTAGAAAAAAATGGTAATACTTATTTAGAAGAAGCTCCTATTTTAAAAATTTATTACCATTTTATCTTATTATTAAAAGAGATTGATGATGAAAAACATTTTATAGCCAGTAAAAAATATCTACATAAAAATCAACTGTATTTATCTTTGAGTGAGCAACGAAATTTTTACACTATTTTAACAAATTATTGTTATTGGGCAAATAATAAGTTTAATGAACATCAAAACAGCAATACTAATTATTTAGCAGAAGCATTTGAACTCTATAAAAAAGGATTTGAAGACAAGATTTGGTATGTTAATGGCAAGTTTTCGCCTCATCATTTTAGAAATATGGTTAAAATTGCCTTACAAAATAAAAAAATTGACTGGACAGAATATTTTATAAAAAAGTATAAGTGTGACATAGAAGAACGATATGCCTCTATTATTGTCATACTTTCTAGTTGTCATTCGCTTTTTTTTCAAGCAAAATTTCAAGAAGCCAGCAAAACTTTAGCTCAAATAGAAATTGAAAGTCACGAACTCATCGACTCGTATGACAATATCGCTTATCGTCTTATGAGCATTAAAGTATATTTTGAAATGTTATTATTGCATTTACAAAAAATGGTTTACGTTAATTTTATTTTTGACAAAATAGAAGCTTTCCGTATTTATTTGCTGCGAAATAAAAAAATAGCTGAGTCCATAAAAGTAGAAAATCAAAATTTTGTAAATATTTGTAAAAGGTTTATAAATGTCGTAAAACTTTCTCCGTTAGATGTCAAAAAAATAAAAGCATTGAAAGAAGATATGACTATAATAACTCCACTTGCTGAAAGAGAATGGCTCAATCAAAAAATAGCTTATTTATTGTC
The DNA here is from genome assembly GCA_049613665.1 of Chitinophagales bacterium. GTDB lineage: Bacteria > Bacteroidota > Bacteroidia > Chitinophagales > UBA2359 > JBMZCV01. The sequence continues at coordinate 16,941 of JBMZCV010000087.1, forward strand.
TAAATAATTGAAACTCAAAGTTTAGTACTTAATAATATTCTGCTAATTACCTCCTCCAAAAACCAAACCTAGCCATTTTCAAACTAGAAAAAATATCTAAGCCACCAATAACTACCGCTCCAAAAATAGCTGGCAACAACAAATTTATTGTCCAAAGCGAAAAGGTAGCGGCCAAAATGGCAATGCTGTTTTCGGTGATGTGCGAAAGGAAAAATAAAGCGACATTTCCACGAATGCCGAGTTCGACAAGTGCGATAGATGGCACAATAGTTTGTATAAAAAAAATGCTACTCACCAAAATCAAAATTTCACTGACAGAAGCAGTAACGCCAAAAAACCACAGTAAAAATACATATTGCGAAGCGAAAATAAGGTATCGCAACAAAGAGAAAGACAAAACATATAGCAATTCGGCACGACGATATTTTTTGACGATGTGCCAATAGTTTCGCCATTGTGTGTAAGTTTGCAGTTTTTTAGTGATTTTTTCTAAAGCATGAATATTGAAATATAAAAACAGAGATAAACCGCAAAGCAAAGTAGTAGTCGCAAATAAAATGTTGGATAGAAAATGATTGAATTGGAAGTATTTTATTTCAAAAATATATAAGCCTAATATTCCCAAACTAATATGTATGATTAATTGCGACCAACTGCCAATTAAAGTTAAACCTATCGCCTGCATTTTGTTGGCTTTCTCCAAAAGCAATACTCGGCCGCCATACTCCCCTACTCTATTGGGCGTAAATAAAGACAAGCTAACACCGCATAAAATAGCTCGAAAAGCAGTCCAAAAATCTAGCTTTTCGATTTTCGCCATCAATTTCTGCCACTTCAAAGCCTCCACTCCCCAATTGAAAAACATGAATACGATAGCCAAACATAGCCATATACTATTTTTGAGATAAAACGATTGTTGAAAGCCTTGAACGAGTTGCGAAAAATTTTTATTTAAAAAAAAATGTTGATAAATAGCTACTATCAATACTATAAAAATACTTACCTTTACTGCATAATTTCCAAGTTTTTTAGTATTCATAGTATTGATTTGAAAGAAAAAAGACATTAAAAAAAGCTTGCTCTAAAAATTACAAACATATCGCACTATAAAATAACGTTTTCTACAACTCTTAAAGCATCATAGATGCAAAACGTTTGTAGCAAATTTAAAACAACCATTTTCTACAGAAACAAAAAAATATTTCGTGAGCAAAGGTAAGCACAAAAATATAAAAATTATAGGCATAGACCCTGGAACAAATGTTTTGGGCTATTCGGTGATTGAAGTTTTGAATAAATCAGATGTGAAATTGCATAGTTTGGGCGTGATTCAGCTCGACCAATTTAAAGACCATTATGTGAAATTGCAAAAGATTTTTGAGAAAATTAGCTTTGTTCTCAAAATGTATGAGCCGCACGAAATGGCCATTGAAGCTCCTTTTTATGGCAAAAATGCACAGTCTATGCTAAAACTCGGTAGAGCTCAGGGCGTAGCAATAGCAGCTGGCATGATGCAAGGTTTGGAAGTCACAGAATATGCTCCTCGAAAAATAAAACAAGCCATCACAGGAAACGGTAATGCCTCGAAAAAGCAGGTATCTATCATGTTGCAAAAAATGATGAAATTGGACACTATGCCCAAATATTTTGATGCAACAGATGCACTTGGCGTTGCGATTTGCCACAATTTGCAGCGAAGTTCGCCTTTGTATAAAATCGGTGGCGGCAAGGCGAAAAACTGGAAAGATTTTATAAAAAACAATCCCAATAAAATAAAACGATAAGTTTATAATTATGAATAAGCTATTTTTCGTTTTCAATAAGAAAATTTATATTCTCGAAAAAATATATTGAATCAAACATGGAAGTATTACAAAGTTATTTGAATGATAACAAACAACGCTTTTTAGACGAATTATTAGATTTGCTTCGCATTCCATCGGTGAGTGCCGATAGCAAATATAGCGAAGATGTATTCAAAACTGCCGATTTTGTGGCTGACCAACTCCGCAAAGCTGGTGCAGATAATGTGGAAGTTTGCCCAACGGCTGGCTATCCTGTGGTGTATGGCGAAAAATTGATAGACCCAAAATTGCCGACTGTTTTGGTATATGGTCACTACGATGTGCAGCCGCCAGACCCTTTAGAATTATGGGAAAGTCCACCATTTGAGCCAGTTATTAAAGACGAAAAAATCTATGCTCGTGGTGCTTGCGACGACAAAGGGCAGATGTATATGCACGTCAAAGCTTTCGAAATGATGATGCAAACAGATACTTTGGCTTGCAATGTCAAATTTATGATTGAAGGCGAAGAGGAAGTTGGTTCTGACAATTTACCGATTTATTTGCGTGAATATACCGAAAAACTCGCTTGCGATGTCGTGCTTATTTCCGATACTTCTATGATTGCCAACGATGTGCCTTCTATCACGACAGGTTTGCGTGGTTTGAGCTATGTGGAAGTAGAAGTAACAGGGCCAAAAATCGACTTGCATTCAGGTACTTTCGGTGGTGCGGTGGCAAATCCAGCCAATGTGTTGTGCAAAATGATTGCGTCTTTGCACGACGAAAACAACCATATTACTATTCCAAATTTTTATGATGATGTCGTGGAACTTTCGGCAGAAGAGCGTGCCGAAATGGCCAAGCGTCCTTTCGATATTGAAGATTACAAGGCTTATTTAGATGTTGATGATGTGCATGGCGAAGCAGGATATAGCACGACTGAACGCACTTCTATTCGTCCAACTTTAGATGTGAATGGTATTTGGGGTGGCTATACTGGCGAAGGTGCGAAAACAGTTTTGCCATCGAAGGCTACCGCAAAAATATCGATGCGTTTAGTGCCTAATCAAAATCCAGATAAGATAACGACATTGTTTACAGAACATTTCAAAAGCATCGCACCGAAATCTGTGAAAGTGAAAGTGCAAGCTTTTCATGGTGGCGAACCTGCTGTTACGCCTACCGATAGTACGGCTTATCAGGCGGCAGTAGTGGCAATGACGAAGACTTTTGGCAAAAAGCCTATTCCAACTCGTGAAGGTGGCAGTATTCCGATTGTCGCTTTGTTTGAAGAAGTGTTGGGTGTAAAAACGATTTTGCTAGGTTTCGGTCTCAATTCAGATGCAATTCACTCGCCAAATGAGCATTATGGTTTGTTCAATTATTATAAAGGTATTGAGACTATTCCGCATTTTTATTCTGCTTTTAAGGAGCTGATGGAGGCGTAGTTTCTTTATATATATTTTTTGTTTAAATCTTCAAGGTGGGGTGTCGAATTTCGTGGTGTTTTTTTATAAACGTTCGCCCTATTTTTTGTAAGAAATGACAAAAAAATAAGTCTTAATATTAAAAAAAATATCAGCA
>JBMZCV010000088.1:0-20169 GCA_049613665.1 Chitinophagales bacterium
TCTTTTACATCTACAATGTCTTGAGTTCCTATGATTTTTTGCTCACTATTTTTCTCGTTTTGGATATTTTTTTGTTCTTCAAAGCTGCTTTCCTTTATTTCTTCAATGCCTTGATTTTCTATGATTTTTTCATTACTATTTTTCTCGTTTTGAGTGTTCTTTTGTTTCTCAAAAACATTTTCTTTTACATTTTCAATGTCTTGATTTTCTTCTGTTTTTTGCTCACTACTTTTCTGGTTTTGAGCATCTTTTTGTTTCTCAAAACTGCTTTGTTTTACATCTTCAATGTCTTGGGTTTCTGCTGTTTTTTCGTCAATATTTTTTTCGTTTTGGGCATCTTTTTGATTTTCTAAAATTGTATTTTTTTCATCTAAAATGCCTTTAATTTTTGTTTCTTTTTCAATATTTTTTTCAGTTTCAAAAACACTTTCTTTTTTGTCAATAATCTTATTGCCGAAACTGCTTTTTTCTATTTGTAAATCAGCTTTTACTTTTCTTTTTTTCTTTTTTAATTTCTTGTCATTGGCAATGTCGCTTTGACTCTTGCCAACAATTTTATTAAATTTTTTTCTTTGTTTAAATATGGTTTTATTGACTTTTTTTATGCTTCTAATAAAGTCTTTCGACAGCTTTCTACGGCCGCTCTCATCTAGGTTTTTGACTTGACTTTCGGTTTGCTCAAGGAGTTCGTCGAGTGGAATAAAATTGTTGGTTTGTGTATTTGTTATTTTTCGCAACAGCAAAATAAGCAACTTTTCATAGCTAATTGTATTTAAATTTTGTGTTAGCGATATTTCAAAAATGCTATCCCACCAAAAAGTATTAAATTTTTGTTTGTTATTTCTTTTGTCTATGATGTTGTGGAGAAAAAGGGAAAAATCTTTTTTTAATTGTAAGATTTTTTTGCTTTGAGGAAAAAAAGTTGGAGCAAGCTTAGTTAAGAGGTTTTCCGAAAATTGGCTACTGAGCCTTTTTCTAACACTCGAATTTGAGATGTTGTTTCGAATAAGTAAATTAAATGCAATGCTATTGCCTCGAGCATATTGCAAGATTTTTTCTTCAAAGTCTCGAAAGTTATTTTGATTTGCCCACCACGGAAAATTGCCTGTTTGCAAAAAATGTTCTAGTAATTCGTGTATAGATTGGTTTGATGAGATGTGTTTTATATCAATTGGCTTTTTTCTATCTAATTGTTCTTTATTTTTGGCAAAAAATATCTGCTCTTTTAACTGTGAGCGAAGCTCTTTTTCGGCTTTTTCAATGAAATTATGTTCTAGTTGTGATTTGTTTAGCTGTCCTAAGTCTATTTTTAGTTTATCAATTCTAATAATTTCGTCGGTATCAAATTCATCAAATATTCTTTCGAGCAAAGCGAATAGCCGTTTTTTAGAAAAGTCGGAAATGTTTTGTTGTATGTTTGCGGCTCCGCTTTGCTTGTTTAAGGATAGATTAATGCTTAGTTTTTTTATTATGTGTTTGTTGTTTGGCATTTTGTTTATAAATTGTCATTATAATCTTTTAGATGCAGAGGGTTTTGAGGAGGCTTAATCTTATATGTTTCTATTAATTCAAGCTCTTTTTCTATATGGACACCAGCTAGATATTTCCATTTTATTTGAGTAGTTGAATATTCTAAATTATAAACTGCAATTATTTTAAAATTGTTATTTTTAGGTATAATATAAAATAAAGAAAAATACTTATTTAAACTGTAATTTGCATTATTACTAAGATAGCAACTGTATATTCTTTCAAAAATAGGATGTTTACACTCTTTAATTTGAAATAAAGTTCTGGGAGCGATATATTGTAATTCATTTTGTCCCATTTCAAACCAATTTTTAGGTAAAGATATAGGACGATCGCCTCCAATAGGAATATTAGGAGCATAAAAACGATATATTAAATATTTTTTTTCTTGATAAATATTATTGTTTTTTTCTGTCCAAACTGTTAAAGAATATTCAAATTCTACTTGAATAAAATGATTAATAAAGTGAAATATGTCTTTCATCATAATTATTTTTTAGTTTGATATGCCAAGCCAAGTATCTGGACCAAGTGGAAATGTACGATTTAGTGTTTCTTTACCAGATTTAATAGTAACCTTATAAGTTACTCCCATACAACGCTTTAAATTTGGATTTGCATTTTCAAGTTTTTGTGAAACCTCACTTTTTATATTATTTAGTTCTTCTTGTCCAATATCATATTCGTTAATTAAGCGAAGAAAAATGGCTTGTCTAGCAGCGTTATTATTTATCTTGCCCCATTCTACATCTACTTGTAAATCAAATTCGTTAGCATTATTAGATCTAATAAAGTCTTTAATTTGCTCTTCTATTCTAGACATTTCTGTTTGATTATAATGCTCACTTGTGGCAATAAGATTTGAACTAGCTTTATAGCCTGAACCTCCAAATTGGTCAGCGATTAAATGACTACTATTCATACCCATGTTTGTAGTTTTACGCCCTGCTTGTCCAGTATATCCTCTTCCTTCAATGCCACTATTTTCTTTTAAAGATAGACTAAAACCTTTAATTGAAGTAATCATATCGTTACTGTCTAACATAACTTCAAAATTCTTACCTGCTACTGTATTATAGGTAATTTTTGTACTTATGCCAACAGGTTCTTTTTCAATATTTTCAGGTTTAAATTCTTTATGCTCTTTTTTTCCTTCGCCTAATTGAGAGAAAAGTGTTCGAAGTTGTTCTTTTAAACTTCTTTGTAATGCCTCAACTTCAATATCTAATTCCTCTTTTTTATCTTCAGGAGCTTGTTTTACTTCTTCTACTTTTTCAAGTAAATTAATGTTAGTTGATTTAGCGCTTGCAATTAATTTTTTTTGTTCTTCATTTGCATCTTTTTTCCAACTATCTAATTTAGCACTTACAGGCATAGGCGTGCTTTCTACAATAGCTTCACCTTGCTTACCTACATATAATTTGTGTGATTCATTATCAGCCGAAAATGACATTACTTCGCCTATTTCACCATCAAACTCGCCTTTAGGTTTTTCCTCTTTTGCATTCTTACCTTTTTTCTTGCCTTTTCCACCACCCAAAAAGCCTTTTACTGCACCAATAGCTTTTTTTGCCAAATTCAATACCCATTCGATAGCTTTATTAATAGGTGCTTGTATTCGTTTCAAAATGCCTTTGATTTTTTCGCTGATATTTCCTAAACCTAAGAGACTAGCCAAGAAGCTAATCGCAACAGGCAAAGCACGAGATAAGGCGTTTTCGATAGCTGTCGCTGCTGCATTTGCCGAGCCACTTGCTACGGAAACAATAGCTTCCATGACTGCATTAATCAAACTCATAATTTGACTAGCACGATTGACAAAGAACATCACAACATCATAAATCGCTTTGCAAGCCTTGATGAATGCCGAAGCTGGGTTGAGCATACTCAATATCCAAGTGATACCTGCTTTTACGATTTCTTCGCCTACCATTCTTGTAACAGCCGACATAACCGTTTCTTTGACACTTGTTAATTTGTCTTTTATGAAATTCCAAATACCTGCAACACCTTCGGTCATCATGATTTTGAAAATCTCTGCTGTTTTTTCGAGACGCTCAACGGTTTCTTCGCCAAACATCTTGACGGCTTTTCCTCTTACATTATCATAAGTTAAACCTAATGTTTGCAAAATAATGCTTAAAATACCTTTTAAATCAAATTTTTCTGGCAATTGCAAGCCTGCACCTGCCAAAGCACCAAATAACCAACCAATAATGCCTTTTTTGAGGTGAGCACCGATATTGTTCATAAAATTGGTGAAACCCATTTTTAAGCCATTTATTAAATTGCTTAAAAAGCCTATTGGGTCTTTGATAATGGCTTCGATAGCACTCGCAGCACGTTGTAGCACGCCCATGAGCATATTTTTCAGCTCCAAAATGGTTTGGATAACGCCAGCAACTGCATCAAAAGCTTTGGCGACCAAACCACCATTAGCAGCTTTCATTTCATCAATTTTGGCATCTACTTGGTCTAAGTTTTCTTGATATTTTTGAGCTAAACTATTGATTAATTCATTTTGTTTGGCATCAATATTTTGCTCTAGTTCATCAAATTTTGCCGAAATATCGGTAGCAGCTTGTTGTCCTATTTCCTGCAATTCGTTAGGCAAGCTTTGTACATACTCCTTGATTTGCTGGCGACCGTTGGCAATGGCCATTTTAGCAGCATTCAAATCGTTTGAGATAACTTCCGCAATTTGGGTAAATGAGTTATCCATAGCCTCCATATACATCTGACGACCTTCTTCGTAAAAGACATTTACCTCATCGGGCATACCCATTAGTTTGTCTTTTAGCCATTTTGCCGAGCCTGTCAACCAACCATCATAACGCTCATCTTTGTAGGCTTTCATGCGTGCATCTACATGAGCCGTAAATACTTGATAAGCTTGTGTGGCAGCTTGCTCGAAAAGGGTATTTACTTTTCCATCTAAATTATTGAGTAGTGTTTCAACTTCTTGTTTTGTAGTGGTGTAAATACTTTGAATATGTGTCGCAATTTCGGCACGTTTTTGCTCATCTTCGCCTTTTGTTTGCTGCTGTTCGCCAATTACTTGCGATAAAATGCCATCTTTTTCGCCTAGCATTTCTCCAAACTGTGTGTCTGCTTCGCCTTCTGATTGTTGTTTGGCTTTGTTTAAAATGGTTTTCTCTTGCTTTTTATATTTTACTGGAGCAGTTTTAGCATCTTTTTGAGCTGTTTTTTTCTCTTTTAAAGCAGTATTGAAAGTTGGTTCATTAGAACTTGCCAATTGTTCTTCTGTGACATTGGCTTCGTCCATTTGTCTATCTAAATTGTCGCTACCTTCTTGCAAAGATGTTTCAGACTCTGTCTTTGGCTTTGGAGCGGCTTTAATACCATCAATTTTATTTGGTTTGGGTGTGTCTTCTGGTGGAGGAAGTGGTGTTACTTCTTTTGGCTCAACGGCAGTAGTATCTGGTTCTTTTTCGGTGCTTTCTTCGATAGCTTCGCCAGCTTGTTTCTTGCCTGTTTGCACTTGTTCCGAAACTTGACTTTTTACTTGGTCTAGTTTATTATTGCTCTTAAAATTGTCGGCTTCTTCAAGTGTGCGAGGAGCAACTGCTTCAATTTTTTCCATGAGCATAGCTTTGAAAGATGCTGCATCAAAAGTACCTGCTTCTTGTTGCGACATTTCATCTACTTGTCCATCTTGTGCTTGGCTTTCTAATTCTGATGGTGGCGAAACAGCAGCATCTTGCGACTCTTGCGATTCGTTTTCTGCTGTTGGATGTGTTTTTTGTGTTTCCGAATCACCTTTTACTTGCTCTTTTGTGGCCTGAAAATCTGGGTCTGCTTCTGGCGAAGTAGGTGCTGTTGGGCCAGAAGCACCGCCACCGCCTCCAGCACCAGATGAATTAGTGATTTGATTCGAAACGCCATCTGGTTTTAGAGGGCTTATTTTTTGTAAAGATTGAGCTTCGTCACTTTGTTGTATTTCCACTTCTCCACTTTGTTCGGCAGCATCATTTTCTTTTACTGCATCTACATCTGAAATGGCTGTTTCGGCAGTTGGCTGTGGCAAATTACTTGTTACTTCTTGCTGATTTTGATTTTCTGCTGTATTATCATTTGTCGTAACATTGGCATTATTGTTTTGTGGTGTAACAGAAGTTGCGTTATTAGTTATATTTGTTTGATTTTCGCCATTTTGTGGAACGACAACATTTCCATTAGCGGCATTTTCGGTGTTTTGAGGAGGCAAAACACTTTGATTGGCATTTTGCGGAGCTAAAATATTGGTGTTTTGCTCTTGATTGTTTGTCGGTTGTTGCTGATTATTGTTTTGGCTAAATTGGTCAGTAGGAGCAGGAATAAGGTTTCCGTTTTGGTTTTCGGCTACTTCTTGCGGTTGAAAAACTTGAAAATTGCCTTGCATTTGTAGAGGATTTGCAAGCGGAGCATTACTCGTATTAGCTCTGTTATTGGGCAAAATAGGAGAGGGGCTTAGGCTTTTTAGCTGGCTAGTATTATTGTTTTGTGTAATGCCACTATCGAAACTCAAAGGTACACCTTGAATAAGTTGCTCGGTGGTTTCGCTGTTTTCATTTTCTTTTTGCTGAATAGGCTCTGCTTGCGGCTGCGGTGGAACAACTTCTTTTTTTGCTTGGATAAAGGGCATAGCAGTATTATTTTCCAAAAAAGTGGATTTTTGGGAAAATAATTGGTTTGTTTTTTTGTTTGTGGAAGTGGTTTGAAGGTTCATTTTAGTTTGTGTGCTAAGGTTAAGTGTATCTACAATTTGTAGAATAAATTTGCTTGAATACTTAAAATGCTTTTTTTTACTTATTGTTTTGAGGGTGTCATGTGTATGCCTTCAGGCAATTTTTTTAAGGTGGCTTCTAAATTGCTAAATCCTTTTTGGTCTAATTCATATCGCCATCTATGTGTAATTGTTTGAGGATTGGTATAGATAGCAAGTAGCTGATTGGGAATGTCTTTTACATAAGTAGTATTTTGTGTGTACTCATTTGCTGGATAAAATGCTATGGCTATACTTAGTTGTTGATGCCCTTTTTCTGCAAAAAAACGGTAAACATCTTTGATAAAATCAATGTGTTTTTCTGAATTTACTTCTGGGTTTTCAAATATAGCAAAACTTAATTGAGAGTACCATTTTTTGCCTGCTTTTTTTACCAAAGCTTCATAGTTTATTGGCTGATGAATGGTAATATCTTCATTTTGAAATGTTGCTAGTGAATTGACAAAGCTTAGAGCCATATCAAATTTATCATAGTGTTTTTCGACGAGTGGTTGCAATTGTTTTTTAGCAACTTCACGAACTAAAAGGGTTCTATATTTATCAAAAGTAACTTTGTATTTTTTCTCAGAAGCATTGTAGCCAGCGATAGCCGCAAATGTAAGTGATTCATCTGATTTTGGAGTGCATAATAGTTCATAAGTATTTGTGATACCATTACCTTCATTCATTAAGCGTTTGATTTTGTTTATCTCAAAGCTTTCTTTGTAGGTTTGGTTTAAATAGGTATGAACGTCTTTTTTTACTTGTTCATTGTTGTTTTTGCAGCCAGGTATTATTAGGGCTGCAAGAAAGCAAACTACTTTTTTTATCATGTTCATTGTAATGTAATAGTTGCAAAAATGTTATAATTTGTTTAGAGACTGTTTAAATTTTATCCTTTGGCTTAAAAAAGTATCTTTTCCGCTCAAATTTTCTGCTTTTTCGAGTCGTAGCCCCACTATGCCACTCAAAAAAGCATCAATTTGGGCAAAAAATCTAACTTTTTCAGTATCAAAAACAAAATCTAAACAGCCTCTTAGGTTTTTATAGTTGGACTATTGTTTTTTTTCAAGAAAATAGGTAAGCATTTTACCAAAACCAGCCTCTGTCACGGTCTCTGAAACTGTACATTCTGCTAATTTGGTCATCTTCTTGGCCTTCTAACTTTCGCAATACTTTTTCTAGGCCTTTATCATAATTGCCAAAGCCTACTAAAGTGAGTACAGTATCTCCATCGGAACGACTCGTTAGTATATCGGCAATAATAACTTCTTGATAGTTGTCTAATTCCCAAAAACCGCTTTCGAAATTATTGATAATTAAAGTTGCGGCGGCTTGAGGAGTTAAACCTACATAATAGCCATTGGAACGATTGTTTAAAGTGGCACGAAAATCATCGGTATAAGTAAAACTTAATCTATCGGCAACAGCACCTATTCCGCCTACTGCATCTATGATAGTTACGGTATCTTGAGGGTTTGATTCTCTAATGATGTGTAAAAGAGCTTCTTGCGTATTCGCCCAATCGTTGTATTGTGCATAAGCAGCCAAACCTACTCCTCCAATGATAGCACCACTAACAGTACCTGCTCCAGGAACAACAGTGCCTACTGCACCGCCACCTACTGCTCCCATAACTAAAGTTTCTATAATACTAGGCGTTTTCATAAACTCTTGCAGTATATTGATGCGAGCAGATACAGGCATTTGGGCCACCGATTGAGGTTCATTGTTAATGATATTGGCTTGTGGCTGGAAATTTTCGCCTATAAAATCACGGAAAGTTTCAGCGTGTTGAGCCAAGAAACCACTCATATCTAGCGGTTCGGCAGAACTATCAACATTAATAGGTTCTGGAGCATCTTTATCAGGATTAGAAGTTGCTCCTGCTGCATCAGATAGCATTTGTTCCCATGTCATGCCCGGAAACATTTCTAAAAGTTCATTTTGTTGTTCTACATATTTTGGCGAGCTTAGAAGATATAAGGTATGTGCTAAAGGAGTATTGCCCGCTAATATACCAGAAGGATCGTGATGTGATGATTGAGCTTTAGGCATTCTTGCATCGCCAGCGAGATGGACTATATCTCCTTGAGCGGTATGTGTAACAACTTCTGGGACAAATTCGCCATTTTGTAGTCGTTCATTGATAGCGGCGGCTTGTTCATTGTTTATGCCTGGAGCTTGGAAAGTTACAGCACGACTAATCATGCTAGGAAATGCTACTACTGCTTGTTTTGCTAAAGAACCACCTAAACTATGGCCCACTACTACTGCATTAGCACCATAGCCGCTTGCTGTTGCCAAAGCATTTTGTATTTGTTCATAATTTGCCATAAAAGCGGTATAGCCTACTGCATAAGGATCCATATCATTGTGTAGCCAATCTGACACAAATTGGTCTAAGAAAGAAAGTTCGCTTACTTCGCTACCTCTAAAGGCAAGTATTGGCTTTCGGCCAACCTCAATGCCTGAAGGAGATGGTAATAATAAACCTGCAAAAAAACCAGCATTTTTTTGGTCATTGATACTCATTGCCCAATCTGGTTGGTAGCCCCAACCATTTAGTAAGTCACTTTGTTCTCGGTTGAGTGTAGTGGAATAAGCCATACCATGAGCCACTAATTCATACATAACTTGTTCTGTTACATCAGAAATGGTAGTAGGTTCTGCTGTTGTAGGAGTTTCTTGTTGATTTTCATTTTCCGCCTTTTGTATGGCATGAACGTTGGAAAACGGAGATTGAGGGGCTAAAGTATTATTTTCTTGATGTTGTGCTACTTCTTGTTGCTGAAAAGCCTGAAAATTGGCTTGCATTTGTAGCGGAGCTAATAGTGCTTGACTTGCATTGGCCGTATTGTTGGGCAAAATAGGAGAAGGACTAAGGCTTTTTAGTTGGCTAGTATTGTTGTTATTTTGCGTACTGCCGCTATCGAAACTCAAAGGTATATTTTGAATATGTTGTTGAGTGGTTTTGCTATTTTCATTTTCTTTTTTCTGAATAGGCTCTGCTTGCGGCTGTGGTGAAACAACTGCTTTTTTTGCTTGGATAAATGGCATAGCAGAGCTATTCTTCTCCAAAAAAGTGGATTTTTTTGTGGAGGAGTTTTGTTTGTTTATAGAAAAATTGAGCGTGTTCATAGTTAGTTTAATTTCTCTGTCAGAGAATGCTATTTTTACTTATTTGCAGGTAAAATATCACTTATATCAGTAAGGCAAGGAGTACACATAGTGTTGCCTTCTTGAGGAACATAAGGATATATTTTACCTTTAGCATATACATATTTTTTATTACATTTATTTTGCTCATTTTTGCTTCTAATAGCTTTTTGATGGCTAGGAGGCATAAGCAAAACACAATATCCATCTTCTAGTATAATGCCAGCATGTCCTTGAAATAGATTTTTTGGATTTTCTTGTTTCATTCTGACATCTTGTAATTCATATCTACCAAAAACATAAACGATTTTGCCTGTATTTTGCTTCACATCAATCAAATTTTTTATTATTGGAACATCATTTGAGATTTCTATTTGATTGAAGTTTGAGTTATTAGCATTAATGAAATAAAGATAAGAAAAAATAATGAATAAAATGATAATGATAACTGTAATTTTCATTTTATTGTTTTTTTTTACTACTTGTTGCTAAAAAAACAGCTATTCTTGATTTAACAAAAGAAACCTTTTTTGATAGGAGAAACATACTATTTTTCAGTTCAAAAGGCCATAAAAATAGGAAATATTGGTCTCCTTAGCCTAAAAAAAATAGTATGTTTAAACTTTTGATAAAAAAAGGCCTTAAAAACTAATTGCTGACACAGAAAAACAAGTAAATGTTTTTTATAATATTTATTTCATTTCAAAGCGAGAATAGCTGGCTAAAAAACTTGTAATATTATTATTTTGCGTACTACTACTATTGAAACTCAAAGGCACATTTTGAATAATTTACTCGATGGTTTTGCTATTTTCGTTTTCTTGAATAGGCAATGTTTGTGGGGTTATGGAATAACTATTTTTAAGTGCATAGCAGAACTGGTATTCTCCTAAAAAGTGGATTTTTGAAGGAGTTTTTTTGTAAAAAAGTTGAGAGAGAAAGGTTTATGTTACTAAATCCTCTAGTTCGAAATGAAGTGTTTCAATTTCATTTGTCATTCTTTCATTATCAGTTTGTGCAAGAATATTGCGAGCAGTTTCTACTACTAATCTAGCTTTTTTCAGTTCATTATTATCTATATGACATTTTGCTAATCCTACAAAAGCTTCAAGCATATAATTTTGAGCATTGATTAATGCTCTTTCAAATAATATTTTAGCCATTGCGGTATTATCTAATGTATATTCTAAAAAACCCAATTCGACATCAGCATGGTTTGTATAGTCTGCAAAGTGGTTAGCTTGAGTAAAATCAACTTTAATATCATCAAGAGTGATATTATCTTTTTCAAAAATAAGTTGAGCAATTATACCTCTTTTAATTAATAATGCAGGTGTATTAGGATATATTTGCAATAGAGTATTGGTTAGTTCTATTGCTTTTGAATACTCTTGTTTATCTGCTAGATTTGTAATTTGTTTTAATCCTTCTGCGAAATCCATTTGAATTATTTAAGTTTTTGAAACAAGCGGTCTTGTTGTTCTATAAGTTTTTTCAACGTTTGAGCACCTTTATTACCTTTTGTTGCTTTTTGAATAATTTCTGCATAAGTAAAATTTTCTAAGTTTTGAGGATAATTTTTTACTTGCTTAAATTTTTCAGGAATTATTTTTGCTGCTTTAAGATGTTGTATTTTTAGTATGTGCTGTGCTTTTTTTTCTAGTTTATCTGCTTTATCAATTGCTTTTTTTAATTTTCTAGGCACATTTACCAAATCAAAAGCATCGCCAAAAACAGGAATAAAGCCAATTGCGGTTTCCCACCAAGCATCGTCTAATACACCAATTAAATCATCAGCTTCTTTAGCAAATTGTTTTGAATATTTTTTAATAGCTATTCTATTAATTTTGCCTCTAATCTTAGTTTTAATAAAGTTTTTCAGCATTCCTTTAGATGCTTTTTTAGCTCCCATTTTAAGAGCAAAGGAGATAAAAGAACCCTGAATGACAAGGCTATTATTAATATTAGCTTTAGAAGTTGATTTTTTTTGCACTACTTTCCCCTGTGCTGCCATTTTCCCCATATCATCAGCCTCTTTCTCCAAACCCTTATCATCATTTACTGCCAAACCTTTGGCTTGCGTTGTCGGCTTCACTCTACCCTCACGCTGCTGCACGACATGTGTAAGCTCATGGCCGATAAGTTCCTGCCCAGCTTGCGTATTTGGTTTAAATTGGCCTGGTGCAAAATGTACATCATTGCCTTGTGCATAAGCCAAAGCACCTACATCTGTTGCATTTTTCGATTCTTTGTGGATATTGACATTTGAGAAATCTTGGCCAAAAGCATTTTCCATTTTCGTTTGCACTTCAGTAGGTAAGTCGCCACCGCTACTAGCCGTTTTCATTTGCAAACCTTCTTGTGATGCTTCTTCACCTTCTTTTTTTTGTGCTGTTTCTTCTTCTTTTGTCGGCTGTTGGTGTTGAATGATAGGAATATTTGGAAAAACAGGAGCAGGAACTGCATTTACACGATTATTATTGCTTTTATTTTGAATAGTAGGAGCAGGGCTAAAAAAAGCTTGCTTAGTATTGGAACTAAAAAAAGAACCTGCACCACCTTTTTTTGCTTGAATAAAAGGCATGGCAGATTGCTCACTCAAAAAATCTTTCTTTTTTGATGATTGCTTTTGCTCATTTTCTTTATGTTGAGAAATATTCTGGGGGCTCATTGTTTAAATTTTTTTTTAGATAAAAAAAATTATCAAACCATTTCGGCATGTTGAGAAGGAATATATAACTTTTAAAAAAAAACAAACAAATTATAGCCTGTAAATTTAATGATTAGTTAAATATTAAAAATAAAAGGTACAATTTGTACTAACATATTGATATTCAAAGTGTTAGTTTTCACAATTTGTAGAATAAATTTGCCCAACTACTTAGCTATTTATTTTCTAAAAATAGGAGGTGTTTCATAAATCGTTGCTAAATAATTTTCCATAGTAGTTTTAGGAAATATCTCTATGAAGTATATTTTTTCGTCATCGGCAGTATAGGCTAAACCTATTTCGGGATATACATATTGTTGAACATATTTGGCTACTCGAGAACGAAGGTCTTGTTCAGCAGGACCATATTGTTGTTGCAAATCATTGAAGCTTAATGACTTTAAAACTTTTTCATTACTGATATATATCATCTGAATTTCACCATTTTTGACATAAAAATGCCCTTGATGTACATCAGGATTATGATAACAAGTAACATTTTTTATTTTTTCATATTGAAGATTATTTTCAATATGGGTTGGTTTTATTTCTAATTTAGTCAATAATTCAGTTTCTGATAGGTTTATTAATTGACTTGTAGTTTCAATAATTGATGCTTTATTCATATTGTTTATATTATTACATGAAGTTAATAGAAAATTGCTTGCAAAGATTAGAAAAAATAATATTTTCATGTCAATTGATTTTTATAATAAAAGACTAAAGAAAGCTTAATGGAGCTAATAATGAAAATATGAACTATTCTTCTTTTTTCTTTTCCCAGTTTTCAACCGTTTTTTTAATAAACTTAAATCTTTCAGGACATGGATTTCCAACTGTGCCTTTTGCTATTCCTGCTTTTCCGCTTTTAAGAGTGTTAGGCTCTACAAAATAATACATAACGGCTTCGCTAAAGTCTTCGCCGCCATTTTTTCCTCCATAGTTAGTAATTGG
This sequence comes from Chitinophagales bacterium, assembly GCA_049613665.1. GTDB lineage: Bacteria > Bacteroidota > Bacteroidia > Chitinophagales > UBA2359 > JBMZCV01. Next base: position 13,119 of record JBMZCV010000088.1, read on the forward strand.
AGCTTCCGCATTTGCTTTGCCGCTTTTGGTGTATTTATCTTTCCAATAATCTAAAGCAGCAATATAGTCGCTTTCGGCATATTCAAGAATACCATGTGCAATTTCATGAACAGCTGTACCTTCTAATTGTTTTTTGTTGTCTGGAAAGTCTATTTTACTATTCGTTCCTGCCGTAAACATAGAAAAATTGGTAGAGCCTTCAAAGTATTCGCCAAGTGTTGTAGTGTCTAACACACCACTAGCTTTATTGGTATCAATGGCTTGATCTACTTTGCTAACGCTTGTAATCTCTTGGTCAGCAGAGCCACGAGTAGAGTCTTTTCTTTTATTGCCTAATATGGGAGCAAAATGTGACAATGCCTTTTCCAAAGCAACGAGTTCTTTATATTCCCATGCTTTGGTTTTAAGACCATTTTTAACACTATCAGGTACTTTAGTATATTGTTTTTTGATGGCATCAACGCCTGCTTGTGAGTTTACATCAATTCCATATTTGGTATATATATCTTGAATGATTTTTTGAGATTTTTTTGCCTCAGTATTATTTTTTACATTTACTTTTTCAGAATTGCTGCGACTGCCTATGAGTTCTAATACATAATTTAGTTCTTCGCCACTAAAATCGCCTTGAATGTCTGCTAATAAAGTAGTGCTGTATTTTGTTTTATATTTGGCTTTGAGAGCTGCAATTTTTGTAGCATCTTGTCCTAATTGTGATAATGCTGCATAAACACTTTCTTCGTCTGTTCCTGCACCAACGATAGCATTTCTAATTTTTTCTGCAATTTTGTCATAGTCAATTGCTTTTGGTGTTGTGCCAGCCTTAGGTGTCGTTGTAGCTTTGAGCAAGTTTAGAGCATGAGCTAATTCATCACCGCTAAAGTCATCTTGAATATCTTGAATTAAGGAGTTGCTATATTTCTGTTTATATTTGGCTTTCAAAGCATCAATTTTAGATTTTTCATTTTTCAAGGCTGACAAAGCTGAATATACTGCTTCTTCGTCTGTGCCTAAACCGTCAATGGCTTTATAGATTTTATCGGCAAGTTTATCGTAATTTACAATATCAACGGTTTTCTTTTGAATTGCAGCAGCAACTTTTCTTTGTCCAATAACTTTGTTTTGATTATTTGTTTTATTAGAAATTAAAGCGCTTTCAAACTTCCCTTGAGCTGCCATTTTCCCCATATCATCGGCCTCTTTTTCTAAGCTTTTATCATCATTTACAGGCAAACCTTTTGCTTGCGTTGTCGGTTTTACTCTGCCTTCTCGTTGCTGCACAACGTGTGTGAGTTCGTGGCCAATGAGTTCCTGTCCAGCTTGTGTGTTTGGTTTAAACTGTCCTGGAGCAAAATGCACATCATTGCCTTGAGCATAAGCCAAAGCACCTACATCTGTCGCACTTTTAGAGTCTTTGTGAATATTGACATTTGAAAAATCAGCACCCAAACTGTTTTCCATTTTCATTTGCACTTCAGTAGGTAAGCCATTGGAAGTAGAAGATTTATTTTCTTGCTTTTGCAATGGATTGGCTTTCATTTGAGCCTCTTCTTCCTCAGCTTCTTGCTTTTGCAATGGGTTGGCTTTCATTTGAGCCTCTTCTTCTTTTTCGGCTTCTTGCTTTTGCAATGGATTGGCTTTCATTTGAGCCTCTTCTTCTTTAACTTCCTGCTTTTGCAACGGATTGGCTTTCATTTGAGCCTCTTCTTCTTCAACTTCTTGCTTTTGCAACGGATTGGCTTTCATTTGAGCCTCTTCTTCTTCAACTTCCTGCTTTTGCAATGGATTGGCTTTCATTTGAGCCTCTTCTTCTTCAACTTCTTGCTTTTGCAACGGATTGGCTTTCATTTGAGCCTCTTCTTCAACTTCTTGTTTTTGCAACGGATTAGCTTTCATTTGAACCTCTTCTTCCTGCTTGACATTCTGTTTTTGTAGTATGTTTTTTTTATTTTGTAGAACAGGAATATTTCCAAAAGTAAGAGATTGATGATTGTTATCTACTTCATTCCTTTTGAGTTGTGAAGTAGTAGCTGGAGGAAAAAAACTTAGATTTTCGCTTTTTCCCATAAACGTATTAGCTCCTTTTTTTTGAATAAAAGGAATGCGTTGTTGCTGTTTTCGTTGTATTTGCTGTTTATCAATTTTAGATTGTTCCATTTCTTAGTATTGTGTTGATGAAGAGTATTTTTTAAGTACTATTTAATAAAGCATTAGTTTAGTTGCTAAAACGCATTGACAATCAGCGTGTTAGCATGTCCTGAAATGCTCAAAAACTTCTGAACGACTACTTAATATTGACCAATTCTGTTAAATATTAATAAGGCATAAAGATATGTTTTTTGAATGATTTTATCAAAAAAAAACAAAAATTAGTAACAAGACAATGTTTTTTTCTAAGGAGTCACAAGAATATATCTTTTAAAATAACCATCTGCAATAGCTTCACTCCATGAAACATTCATAGCTTGTTTCGTAGAACCTCCAGGGTCATCAACGACAAATCCATTTTCATTAATAGATTGAAGACGAGTGTAGTGGCCTCTTAGGTTTACGATAAATTGATGGCCTTGTTCCAGTCCTTTTTTTACGTCACCAGATATAGGAGACTTATAGTCTTCGATAGATAAACACGCTTGCATTTCTTCAAATGAGCCTGCGTGTTGATAATATTCTAATCCTCTTTTCTTTTCTTCTTCGGTTTTAAATTTAGACAGTATTTCAATTGCATCTTTAAGTTTTTTCTTATTTCCTTTATTTGGTTTTGCTTTGTATTTGGCACTAGCTTTCAATAAGTTTGAGATGTATTTTTTTTGCTTTTTGGGCTTTTTCCCCCAATAATTAGAATCAATTTCATTCATTCTTGTATCGATTCCTGTAATAGTTTCTTCAACTGCTTTATGCATAGAATCAGGGGTAGCACTTTCATCATCTATTTTTACTAGAAGCATACTAAGGTCTGTTCTGTTAGCTTTTCCTCCAGTTTGTATTTTGTCGTACCATTTTTTGTCTTCTAATTTTTGTTTTTTTGCCTCTTTTTGTTTTTCCCAATCTCTGTCACTTGTTTGTTTCGACCTATTTCCAGCGGTTTTTGAGACTTCGCCAAATCTATCTAGTTTATCATGTTGCTTATGATATTTTGCTTTAGCAGCTACACCAAATGATTCAAGCATGGTAATTATTAAGGCATCGCTAGTAATTTTCTTAGCCGCCTTTTTGCGAGCAGCTTCAATTTTTTGTTCATCACTAGCTCCATCTTCTAAGTAGTGTTCAATGACTGCAATTTGAATAAAATCAGGCATAGACATTTTAGAAAAATCAGTAGTAATTGTTCCTACCTTGTCATCTAACTTGGGCTTAAAGTGGTTTGCAATCGCTGTTAATTGTTCTTTATTTCCTCCGCTTTTGTAATCTTGTGGTGTTTTTCCCAAACTTTGCAAAACCATAGTGACACATGTTATATTACAAGTTCTTTGACCAGCTTTGCTACCACCTTTTGTATATAAAATATCGGCATTGCCTATTTGATAGTGATAAGGTGTATATTCATTCAATTCAATATTGACTTTTGCTTTTATTGTTCCATCTTTTAAACTTGCAATTTTTGTTCGTGCTTCTTTAATAGCCGCTACAAGTTGATTTTCGAGTTCTAGGTGTTTTGGAATATTTTCTTTTCGTTCTTCTCGTTGTTTTTGTGTTTTTGTTAACTTTTCTTGAATAGGTTCTTTTTTCTTGTCGGATAATTTTTTGTTAGCAAGCTGCTTTTCTAATTTTGCAATCTTTTTATCTAAGGGAGCTAATGAGTGTTTTGTTCTTCCCTTACTCTCTGAAGGAGCATATTTATCATATATTTCTTTTACAGGGTCGATTATCTCGGCTACTTGTTGAGCTTGAGCTTCTTCATATCTATCATACGGAGCTTGGATTAACTCAGTATAAGTTTTCAAAGCATCACCTTCAAAATAATTTAGATTGGTTTTAATATCACCAACTATTTCTTGAATGCGTCCCTCTTCAATAACTTTGATATGTTGATTTGCTTTTGCCTTAGCATAATTTACATCGGTAGGTTCTTTTTTGAAATCACTTTCGGAAGCTACCTCTGCTTCCAAACTTTTATCATCATTGGTAGGCACTTCACTTTCATTAGGCAAATTATCGGAATTCGAAGGTGGATTTTCTTGCTTTTGCAAAGGATTAGCTTTCATTTGAGCCTCTTCCTCAACAGTCTGTTTTTGTAGTGTATTCTTTTTATTTTGAAGAACAGGAATATTTCCAAAAGTAAGAGATTGATGATTGCTATTGGTTTCGTCTTTTTTGAGCTGCGAAGTAGTAGCTGGAGGAAAAAAACTTGAACTTTCACTTTTCCCCATAAACGTATTTACTCCTTTTTTTTGAATAAAAGGAGTGTGTTGTTGTTGTTTGTGTTGCTTATTAAACTTGGAGTATTCCATGTTGTTGAGTGCCAAGCACTATTTAATAAATAGCTGTATTACATTATTTTGGTCTAGCTACTTGCTTTATAAGCTAGTATTTTTCACAAAAAGAAGCTTCCAAACTAAACATATCAATATTGTTTTCACTAAAATTTCACTCATGCCATAAGTTGCTTTGATGGCATGAGTGAAATATATGTAATGAAGTTAACTTCTGTATATTTTATCTGGAAAACTTGTTGTGCTTGTGCTATGTTTTTGAATAGGCCATTTAAGATTAGTTATTTAAATCGATATTAACATCAACATTGTTGTTACATTTTATTGTTATTTTATTGTTAACTTTTTTAATATCAATGATTTTTAGTGCTTTATTACAATGAGACTTATTGTAACCTACTTTCATTTTACCATCTTTATCAATTAATCCGATTAAAGAAGCTTCCCACTGACATTCTTCATCTAATTGAATAACAGTTTTATACTTAGCAATAAAAATTGGTATATCTAAACTATTTGCAAAGCTTTCAATAATAGTTTGATGTGGTGTGTAAGTAATTTCTTTATTTAGAAAAGCATAATCTTTCTTAAATAAATAAAAACTTGTATTCCATTCTTCTTTTAAAGTATATTCAAGGGTTTTTTGTTGTTTTGCCGTTAAATCAATATTGTTCATTATTGTACTTTTTACACTTTTTGGATTAGAATTGTTATTTTGACACTGTACTAATAGTGATAATATTAATATAGAGTAAAATAGAAAGAGATAATTAGACCGAATCAATTGAAAGTTCGTTTTTAAAATACTAAGTAGTTTATTTTTTTTCATATTTCTAATTTAATACATTGAAATTGTGCAATGCTCCACTAAATGAAGATCTAATATCATTATCACCTTCAAATACCCCACCTGTACCTGCAACATCTACACTAGATGGAGGTCCGACATCAAAATCAAAATCTCTATGCAATGATGCAGAACCACCTCCGTAATTGCGGAGTTCTACTCCTCGTCTCATGCCTATTTCGGCTCCGGGCAATTCTACTGTTCTACCACAACTAAAGCCTAAGCTCAAACTTCTTGAAGTTGATGCGTTTGCTCTTGCTACTTCTTCGCCAATTTGTACACCCGTAGAACTAGATATACCTGCTGTTCCTGTAACTGTAACGCTTTCTGTAACTTTAGGGCCTGCAAGTTGCAAAGAAAGACCAATAAAAGTTTTTAATTTTCCTGCAACAATTCTAGGGCGAACATCAATTTTAGGAGCAACTTTAAACTCAGAGGCAGAACTTAAAACCAATACTGCTGCTTGGTCAACAACCCAAACATCTTGTTGTGTACCATCACTATCAGTCCATGAGGCCTTGCCCAAACGAACAGTATAATTTACAGTACACCATTGGTCGTCAAAGATTAAATCAGAATCCCAAACCTTAATTTCACCTTGAAAGGTTCTTAAGCCTTCGCTATAAGTAACAGCTGGAATGTCTGGCTGTACTTCTCTTATTCCTCCTGCTGGAGGGTCATCTTTTTGGATAGTTTGAGTATTGTTGTTTACTGTTTTTTTCTGCAAAGCCTTTCCATTATCCTCAAACTTTCCCTGTGCCGCCATTTTCCCCATATCATCAGCTTCTTTCTCCAAGCCCTTATCGTCATTCACGGGCATACCTTTTGCCTGCGTTGTCGGCTTCACTCTACCTTCACGCTGCTGCACGACATGAGTAAGCTCGTGGCCGATAAGTTCCTGCCCAGCTTGCGTATTTGGTTTAAATTGGCCTGGTGCGAAATGCACATCATTGCCTTGTGCATAAGCTAAAGCACCTACATCTGTTGCACTTTTCGAGTCTTTGTGAATATTGACATTTGAGAAATCAGCACCTAAGCCGCTTTCCATTTTTGCTTGTACTTCAGCAGGGAGACCATTAGAGTTAGTTGATTTTTTTTGCAGCGGATTTTCTTTCATCTGCATTTCTTCCTCTTCTTCTTGCCTTTGCAGCGGATTTTCTTTCATTTGCATTTCTTCCTCTGCTTCTTGCCTTTGCAATGGATTGACTTTCATTTGAGCCTCTTCTTCCATCTCTTTGCCACCTGTACCACCACCCATTACAGTTTGTATAGTATTCACTTTATTTTGAATGATAGGTATGTTTCCAAAAGTAAAAGAACGATTGCTATTCGTATCTTCCTTGTGTTGTGAAATAGGAGAAGAGGATAAAAAGCTTGAATTTTGCGTTTTTCCCATAAACGTATTTGCTCCTTTTTTTTGAATAAAAGAAGCGTTGTTCCGTTTTTTTTGTTGAATCTGTTGTTTATCGAGATTGGACTGTTCCATTTTATTGTTTTATAGTTTTGAAATATTTTAATAGGTATTAAATAGTTGGACAAGTTTATTCTACAAATTGTGAAAACTAACACCAGGGTTTAGCAACCAAACAATACTTATTTAAAATAGTGCTTTTAGTGTCAAAGGTAAATTAGATAGAAAAACACTCTTTATTTAGACGTGATAAGTTGAAAAAATCTATTGCATTTAAGTTTTTTTACTAAAAAAAAACTGCTTTTTCAATAGACCTGTTACTCTATAAAACTATTGATTATCAGTAGCTTATAAATGTTC
>JBMZCV010000089.1:0-20109 GCA_049613665.1 Chitinophagales bacterium
TTAATAATTAAAACTAATTATTAATATCGGATTTTTCTGTTTATAAAAACGCTTAGAAATAGTTAAAGAAACAGCAAAAAACGTTTACTTTGTCATATAAAAGAGAAGGTAGAGAAAAAGAAACAATACGAAGAATGGAAAGAAGAACTAACAATTTAATAGGCTGTATTTCATAGTGTTTGATACTTAGAGAATAATTTAGCTACACCAACAAAACATAAAATGCAATGCCTTTGTTGGTGTATAAATCTGAGAGATTTAACAAACTATAAATAAGAATTGATATAGATAAAAACGATAAGGAAAGGTAGAAGGTTGAATTTTATAGTTTGTTAGTTATTTTATTACTACATTTTAATTGCTAAACAATACAATACTTTGCTCACACTATATTTAATAAATTGCTTGAGATGCGTTATATATTGAAAAATAGGAGATATTTCGCTCTTAAATACTGAAAAACTAAACCACTAGATAAATGTAAGAAGTAAAAGAATTAAGTTAATTTGCAAAAATATATTGTATCATATTTGCTCCCATTTTGAAAGCATTGTCACGAATTGTCTGTGAGTCATTGTGAATTTCTGAATCTTCCCAGCCATCACCCAAATCACATTCGTAAGTATAAAAACACACTAGGCGACCTTCATAAAACAAACCAAAACCTTGTGGAGCTTTACCATCGTGTTCATGTATTTTGGGCAAACCATTTTGAAATGGATATGGCTTACGATAAATTTGATGCGAAAAAGGCAATTCGACAAAATCTAATTCAGGAAAAATTTTTTTCATAGCTGGCCGTACATAAGGATCCATGCCATAATTATCGTCGATATGCAAAAAACCACCTGCCAACAAATAAGTTCTTAGGTTTTTAGCTTCATCATCTGAGAAAACAACGTTTCCGTGTCCTGTCATATGAATAAATGGCAAGTTGAAAAGTTCGGGACTTGCGGCATCTATTTCTACTTGCTCGCCTTGAATATTCATACCTAAATTTTGGTTGCAAAAATCAATCAAGTTTGGAATGGAAGTGTCACGGTTGGCATACCAATCTCCACCACCATTGTATTTTAACAATCCAAATTTAATAGTACTACCTTCATCTAGTGCCGAAATATTGAATATGCTGATGAAAAGGATAAGCAAACTTATTTTTCTCATATTTTTATTTTGTGCTTAAATCTTATTATTTATATTGTGTAAGAAACTTAGTAGCAAATATCGGCCAAACTCGCTTCGTCAGCAGCATATGGCAAATGAATATTGTAATAACCCAACTCTTGTAAAGCCTTAGCTGTTGTTGTGCCGATAGCAATAATTTTTTGCGTTTTTTCAATTTGATACTTTTTGCAATAATTTTTTGCATTCAAAGGACTTGTAAAAACAAGTATATCACATTTGGGAATAGAAAATTCGGAAACAGGAATGTTTTCGTAAACTGCCAAATCTGTAATTTCTTCTAAGTAAGCTTTACTATATTGCTGTACTGTTTGCAACGAAGCACTAGCTTGTGGAAATAACACCTTTGCATTGATAGCTTGCTCACAAAAACTGATAGCTACTTTTTTAATATCATTTTTCTGCCCAACAAAATCGACCAAATAACCCATTTTTTTGATGCTATTTGCAGTAGATGTACCAATAGCCGCAATTTTCAGATTTTTGGGTAATTTATTTTCTTGTTTGAAAAAAAACTCTACGGCTTTTTTACTTGAAAAAAACAGCCAATCATAATTTTCTAAATTCGCTTTAAAACTTAGGGCTTCAAATTTTAACAAAGATTTAGCAAAAATTTTATGACCTTGATTTTCTAAAATGCGTTTGAAATAGCTTTTTTCATTCAGACTTCTGGAAATAAAAATATTTTTTTGTTCTGTATTTTTTAAATATCGGAGCATCTGATTGATAGCGAGTTGTGGGGTATTGGCTTTTACAAAAATGCGTTTTGGCAATTCATTCCAAGCTGTCGCACGACTTGCCCAAACCTGATAAGTACCTTTTTTTGTTGTATTGCAATACACGCCGATAGGCTGCTGACAACCGCCACCTAATCTTTGCAAAATGCTTCGCTCAATGCACACGGTTTGACTAACAGCAGGAGCATTCATTTCTGAAACAATTTTTTGTAAAAGTGCATCTTGCTCTCTTATTTGGTAGGCTAAAACTCCCTGAGCAGGTGCAGGTATCGACTCTTGCAACTTCAACTCAACTACTTTATAGTCATTTAGGTCAAGCTCAAGGCGTTTGAGACCAGCAGCAGCCAGCACAATAGCATCAAAACCATCTGCTAGTTTTGCGACTCTAGTAGGCACATTTCCCCTGATGTCTTTCATTTGTAAATCTGGCCGTATAGCCAACAATTGAGCTTTTCGTCGTGCCGAAGATGTGCCAACAATTGCATTTTTGGGCAAATATAATAGCTCACTATTATCGGTAATATTTTTATTAATCACGAGCCAGTCCATTGGGTCGGCTCGATACGAATTGCCTGCAATGATTAAGCCAGGTGGATTTTCGGTAGGCAAGTCTTTGTAGGAGTGAATTGCCAAATCAATTTTTCCTAGAAAAAGTTCTTCTTCAATTTCTTTAGTAAAAAAACCTTTTCCTTCCATTTTGGAAAAGCCTAAATCTTGCGTTTTGTCGCCTTTAGTTTTAATGATTTTCAACGCTACTTCGTAGCCTAGTTGTTCTATCTGTTTTTTAGAAAAATGAGCTTGCCACAATGCAAGTTTACTCCCTCGTGTTCCTATGATTATTTTCGGATTCATATTGGCGAAAGTAAGTATTTTATTTTTTTGCAAAAAATATGGTTTGTGTTTAAATGTAAGTGCCAAGCACTATTTAAATAAAAAGGTAACTGTTTAGGTATGGGCTTTTGAGATAAAAAATGAAGCTATTTTCTTTTAGGCAAAGCTGTTTTTGAACTGAATAGCATCGCTCTTGAGTGAAAAAAAGCTGTCGCATAAATGGAAATAGGTATTTTTTAGCCAAAATTGCCATAACGTAAATAGTTACATAAAAAGTAAGCTTGTGACCAACATTTTAAATAAGAAAAATGCTAGCTACAATGAGATGTCAATTTTTGTCTAACTACTGATAGACTTTATTTTGCCCAGCTCATACCTACTTGGTCAAAATTGATGCCATTAATAATTAACCAATTTTTAATGAGTTCAACATCTTTATCTCCTTTTGTCATACTAACTTTTAGCTTTTCAACCACAAATTCATCGGTAAAAGCAGTACGAAGGTCTGTCATAACAATATTTCGAAATACATTATCTGACATGAGTTTTTTTCTGAAAGCAACATCTAAATGAATATTGCAAACAGCACGATTAAATTCGTACCATGCAAAACCAATGATATTGCTTTTATCTCTAATTTGAATTGCTTTATCAAAATTTGTTCGAGCTTTTGCAAAATCTGGCTCAGTTTGGTCTTTCAGCACAAAGCCCAACTGTCCATAAATGCTATGCAATTCTTCGTCCATATCACTATCGGCCAGAGCCATAAAAATAGGAATGGTGCGTTCCATTTTTTGCTTGTTATCTTTCCAATTGTTTGAACGAATACTCTTAGCTTCATTGAGCATCGCAACTTTGGCTCGTGGCGATGAGTATTTGATAGAGTTTACTAAATCTGTTTCCGAAATATGTACCTTTGTAGATGTGTTTAAATATTGATTAACCAAATCCATGGCTTTAGCATCATCTTTATTTTGTGTATTTTGAGCCTTGATTTGGTCTTGCAAAGCATTTGTTGTTTGTCCCAATACTTTTTTGACTAAAGCCAAACCGCCCCAACCACCAACAATAGCGGTAGCCAAAGATTTTACAAATTCTTCCAAGTCACCTTCTTCCTGAATGGTAAAAGTAAAATCTCCAGGAACTATCATAAAAATGACGATAGAGCCAGCAATTCCAAAAAAACAATTGGCAATAAAACCAAGATTAATGCTGTTTTTGCTATCTCGGTGTGGAAATACCAAACTGCCTTCTTGAATACTATATATGAAACCTCCGAAAATGCCTGCAAAGCATATAATAAAAAATTCTATAAGCATATAATATCGTTTTTTATAATTTGAAACGCAAGTTAAAGTTTTTTACTTTGAGTTTAATAATTATTAAGTAAAAAAGAAACACGTTAGCATTTTATTTATTTTCAACTGTTTTCGTTTTAGCAAAATATTTAAAAACAAATAGCACAATTACTAAGCTGTAATGGCAGCTTTTAGTTGTTTCATATCTCGAATTAAAAGTTTTTTTCTATCGAAATAAATATAATTTTTTTTGCGTAATTCATTCAAAATAGTTGTTACGGTTTGTCTAGAAGTACCTGTAATACTCGCAATTTCCTGATGTGTATAGAATTTTCTGACTAACATTTCATAGCCAATTCGTTTTCCATATTCACTACCTAAATCATGCAAAAACTCAATCACACGAGAGCGAGCATCTTTAAATACTAAAGATTCTAAGCGGCGTTGTGTTCGCAATAATTTGTTGCCAATGATTTGTGTAATTTGAATGCTAAATTCTTTATTTTTTTCCATCAAAGCACGGGTAATTTCGATAGGCAACACACATAGTGTGGTTTCTTCCATAGCTTGAGCAAATTCATTGCGTTTTTGTTCTCCTATCAAACCAAGCTCGCCGAATATTTCGTTTTTTTGCAAAATGGCTTTAATAATTTCACGTCCATCATCAGAATATGCACCAATCTTGATTCTTCCTTTTTCTATAAAATATATTTTATTAGAATTGTCATTTGGAAAATAAATAAACTCTCCTCGTTTTATTGTTTTTGGAGCAGGATGGTCAGCCATTTCAGAAATAGCAATAGGACAAAAGAAAACTTGCAACTTTGCTCCTTCTAAATACCATAAATCAGCATTTTTATTCATGTTTTTTATACTTTTTTTTAAGTGCCAAGCACTAATTAATATAGCCTATTTGGGTAGCTAACGCATTGAAAATGAGCATGTTAGCTACTATAAAAGAACTGTTTATGTTAGATGTTTGACTAATAGAATTATGATTGTTTAAACCTTGATAGTTTTAAGTGAAAAAAATATTGAGATAATAAACAGTTACTTTTGTTATTATGGTTCAAGATAAGATTTTTTGAGTATAAAACTATGAAAAAAAGTACAAACTTTTTTGATAATCATTTTGTACTAGCAATTTTGGTCAAAAAGTGTGTGTTTTCGTTTATATTTCGATTTTTTTGCTCTATATGATGTATTTAAACAGCAAATTTTGTGCTAATTTGTTTGAAACCAATATGTTAACTCCTATAAAAAGTATCTTTTTTTTGACAAAAAGTTTAAAATATTTTTTTAATGAAAATGTCATATAAACAAAAAAAAACTATGAAAATAGACACTAATATGCTTTAAACTATTGAATGTCTTATTCAATCTAACATCATAATTGTTCAGCACTAGCAATTTTGATTAAAAAAACTGATTTTTTTAATTTCAAAAGCTTATTGTTGAATACTTTTATTTGATATAAAAATACAAAAACAACATAGCTATGCAAAAATCCATGTTTATAATTATCGGCATTTTAATGAGTTTGTTTTGCTTCAATGATATAGCTTCGGCACAAAGCACTGTAAAAGACCAATATGGCAAAACGATAAAGCGAAAGTCCGTACCAAGTCAAAAAGTACCCGCAACATCTAACTCAACAAGAGCTAAAAGAACACCATCAAATGGTGTGAAAATTGGTTTGGGAGGTTTAGATTTTGGTTTTGGGAGTCTTATGCACGAAATGAGCTTTGATGCTCCTGCCGAATATCCAGATTTGAAAATCGATTTTGGCAAATCTATTCACGCCACCATACACACACTTCGCCTTTCTGCTCCTTTAGGAACGCCTTTTGTTAGTTTCAATAGCAGCTTTGCTTTTACTTTTAGAAACTATTCTTTCAGCAATTCAAATGTTTTGCAGCCCAATACTTCTACACTTGTTTTTGCTCGCCCTGTGGAAGAGTATGATGTCAATTGCTTGCGAACAACGCATTTAGAAGTTCCTTTGATGGTAACTTTTAGCAATCGCCCAAATCAAAAAAACAAATCACTCAAAGGAGGAATTGGAGTTTATGGAAGCTATATGATAGGTAGCAAATTGAAATTGAAAAATGAAGATGATAAGCAGATTATAAAAGACGATTATTTGCAAAACAAATTGGGATATGGCGTAATAGGAAGATTAGGTTATGGCCCTGTTAGTGCTTTTGTAAAATATCAACTCAATTCGGCTTTTGATGTTGATGTAGCTCCAGATATGAGACCTTTTAGCGTTGGTTTAAGCATTATTCCTTAGATTTTTTCTGCTAAAAATATTTTTCTAACAAAAATAAAAAACGCACTTTTTCCGAGCTGGAAAAAGTGCATTTTTTTTGTAACTATTTACGTTTTTTATGTAAAAGAAAAACTAGCGATTTAAAACTATTTTTTCGTACTTTACTTGGCCGTCAGCCATCGTCAATTTTGCGATATACATACCATTTTCAAGCGTATTGGCTTCAAAATCAATAGTATAAGGAGTATTTGCTGTTGTTTTCTCATCAAATAATGTAGCAATATGGCTACCATTCAAACCATAAACTTCTAAGCTTGTATTTCCTGCTATTGTAGTGCTAAAACTGATATTTGCTTTTTGCGAAAAAGGATTTGGATAAACACTTAAATGACTTGTATTTTCTGCTTCAACAAGTGTATTTTTTCCGCTACCTGCCGTAAATGAACGAACAGGTTGTCGCCAGTCTGTCCAAGCACCACAATTTGCTCTTACAGTCCATTGGTAAGTTGTGCCAGCTTGCAAACCACTTTCAAAAGTTTTGAAATTTGCTGTTTGAACAGGAAAAATTTTCCAATTGCCACCTTGAGTACGGCCAGCAACTTGATATTCCGTTGCTCCTGCAATTATTTCCCAGTTTAAAGTCACGCCATTTGCAGTCAAGTTTGACTCCGACAAATTGATAGGTGCTTCGCAAGTTGTGCCTAATAAGCCGCTTCTCAAATTGAGCAAAACAGCACGCATAACCGAAATTTGCTCTAAGGTAAACATACGAGAACAGCTCGAATAATCCATGAAATTTTCAATCATATCTGGATAATCAATTTCTTCGCCTGTGCAAGCAATATATGTGTCGGTACAAGTATTTTGCGAAGTGCTACAACCCGAAGAAGCTGCCGAAGCTTTAGGTGTATCGCTGATTCCGTCATCGTCTCCACAAGCACCATCGCCCCAAATATGACGCAAACCCAAGTAGTGTCCGACTTCATGTGTAGCTGTTCTGCCTTCCGAAATAGACGACAAAATTTGTGAGGTAGCCGCAGGATTATCTACTCCGAAAGCACGATAATCTACCACTACACCTGCTTTTTCAAAAGTTTCAAACGAGCCATCAGGCCAGTTTGGTGCTCCTTCTGGTGGATAAGCATAACCTAAAACACCTAAACCCAATTTACCTACCCAAATATTAAGATATTGGTCGCTGTTCCAGCCATCTTTTCCGCCAGCACTTGTAGATTTTATGTTGTCGCTAAGTGGATTGAAGCCAAAAAAACCAGGATTTCCTTGTGTACGAGTTACAGCAGTTGTAGCATTGCCATTTGGGTCTTCGGTAGCCAAATAAAATTCTATGCCTACATCGCCAGCACAAGGCTCAAAATAAGAACGCACATCGAAAGCATCAGGATTTTGGCGGCGAAAATCTTGATTTAAAACATCTATCTGTGATTGAATAATGGCATTTGATACGTTTTCTTCGCTACTTTGATATACGATATGAAAAACTACTGGAATACGCAAAATTTCGTCGGCCATTTGTCGCAAGCTAGCTTGTTCTACTGCTTTTTGTTTGGCATACTCAAAAGCGGCATCAACGGCTTGTTCATAATTTGGGTTTTCGGCAGCTCTTGCGGCCATCACTTCGTCAGTTGCACATCTGTAATTTTGTTGTGCGTAAATACTTGATTTACAGAGTATTATAGCTATTATAGCTAAAAAAAAGTGCTGTTTTGTTGTCATTGTTAAGTGTAAATTTCTGAAAAATATATTGTTTTTGTTTTCGTGTTCTTTTTATAAATGATAATTAAGTGTAATATTTAGCTTGCCTATACATGCCTTTATTGTAATAAATAGTTACCTTTTTTTTAGAAAAGAAAAGCAATATGTCATTTTTTTTACGCTTGTGCTTGTTTTTTATCTATTTCTCGAAATGATAATAGTAGATTTTTGGAGTTTTCAGATGCTTTTGTTGTGAAAAAGTAATGTTCTAAAAGCCACTTTGCAGCTATTGTTACAGAAATGTTGGGGTAAAAATTATCACGAGCAAAATGCACATATTTTAAGGCAATAAAAGCAGAGAACCAATGAAAAAAACGCTTGCGAAAACTCGCCAAATTTGTCGTATTATTTTGAATTTCTTGCAACTTGGCTTCGAAATGATTTTTTTCTAAAAACATTTGAATGCTTTTTGGCATTGCGTCTAATAGTTTTTGGACTTCTTCTTTTTGCTTTGCTAAATAAAAGTCATCTGTTTGGCTCAAAAAAACTTTTAAGTCTTGAAAAATCTGAAAGTGATATGTTGGATAATGTTCCTCCATCTTTTTTTTATCCAAAATATCTTGCACCGCTTTTCCTGTGCCAAAAGGCACACGATGCGATGGCCGTGACGATGGCAACATAATAGTTTCTTTGAGTTCGGTGAAAGTGCCTAACGGAATAAATTTGTGCAAAAAGTAAAAATCTTCGCCAGCTTTTCGCCTATTCATACCACCTTGTTTGAGATAGTCTTTTGCTCTCACGGCCATGCTCGAACCGATAGTTTGATAGGCATAAGGAAAGTTGGCAAACCGCAAAGCATGAACATAATATCGCAGGTGTAATTCGTAGAGAATGATAGCTTTATACACATTTTCGTCATATTCATTTCCTGTTATATCATGCTCAAAATAAATGCTGCAAGCTGAGTTTTTCGGGTTTTCTATAAAGTGCTTTTCTAGTGCTACAAAATAGTTTTTTTGGCACAAAGAGTCGGCATCAAAACAAGCAATAATGCCTTTTGGCCGATTGATTTGATGCAGGCGAAAAGCAGCTTCATCCATGCCTATTTTGCGAGCCAAACCTACGCCAGCGTGTTTTTTTGGTAAATCAAAGGCTTTTATCAAGTAAAACTGTATAAAATCTGTCGGTTGTTGGGTGTTTGTTATCCATTTTTGAGCAGCCAAAAAAGTATTTTCATTTTGTTGCTTAACAGAAATATCGCTGTTTTCAGAATGGTTTATCACAACTATAACTTCTACTGCACAAGTCGATGCATCGCAATTGCGAAGTGCTTGCAAACTCGCCAATAAGTTGGTTTCGTCATGACAAGGAATGACAACAATGATGTTTAGATTTTTTGAAGGAAAGGTATTTAGTTTTGGTAGGTGAGGTTTTTTCATGTTTTTTTTGGTTTAGAGGCTGTTTAAATTTTATCGTTTGGCTTAAAAAAAGCATCTTTTCCGCCCAAATTTTCTCTTTTTTTCGAGCCGTAGTCCCACTATGCCACTCAAAAAAGCATCAATTTGAACAAAAAATTTAACTTTTTTAGCATCAAAAACAAAATCTAAACAGCCTCTTATAAAAATAAAAGCGTTTTCATGTTTTTCTACGCAAAAGTAAGCTTTTTAATAGCAATAAAAAAATGCTAAACAGTTACCAATATTTTTTACTTTTTTTGAGAAAAAACAATTTATTAAAATATTTTTTTGAAATTAAAGCTGATTCATATTTAAATTAAATAAAGCTTTTGTATCTTTAAATAATTTTTACAAACAACCATTTTATAACATTTAAAACAAAAAAAATGAAGTTTCATTTTACGGCAAATCTATGCCTTTTTGCGAGCTTTTTGCTCTTTCTTTTTATGCCTACAAAAAATAGTTTGGCACAGCAAGGCACAAGTTGCAACAATCCATTAGCTTTTAATGGTAACAATCTTTTTTATTCAGGTACTACTTGTGGTTTTGGTGATAATGCTGCTGTTGGTGGTGGAATTGTTTCTCTAATTTGTAATGGTAGCTTTATTGGTGGTGAAGATATTATCTTTTTATTTACACCTAGCGAAACAGCCTGCTACAATATTGAAATAAATGGCGATGAAGGAGCTTCGTTTGCCATGTATGCTGCCTGTCCAAACAACATTTCTAGCCCTTTTCAAATAGCTTCTTGTTTGGAAATTTCTGGCGTTGTTGGAAATTTAGGAGGAGCATCTCCAATGAATGGAGCAAATATTTCCTTAGAAGCAGGTGTGTCTTACTTTCTTATTGTTTCATCTTATAATGGTAATTTAGGAAATTTTCCTTGCGGCGAGTTTGAGATGAGTATTTC
The DNA here is from genome assembly GCA_049613665.1 of Chitinophagales bacterium. Lineage (GTDB taxonomy): Bacteria > Bacteroidota > Bacteroidia > Chitinophagales > UBA2359 > JBMZCV01. Next base: position 10,401 of record JBMZCV010000089.1, read on the forward strand.
TATTCCAAATGGAGTAGTTAATGACTTTTGTAGCAATGCTTTACCACTTTCTAGTACAGGCAGCAACTATGGAGCTACTGATTGTGGTGAGCCAGATGATTGGACACCTGAAACTTGCTCTGCTGAATGGTCATCTAATGAAAATGGCGTTTGGTACACATTTAATAATCCTACTCAAAAAGATGTAACAATTGATATTTATAATATAGAATGTCAAGGTGGTGGTGAAAATTTGCAAATTGGTATTTGGACAAATAACAACACTTGCGACCTTTCGGTAGAAACGCAAATTGGCTGTTTAGTAACTGTCGGCAATCAGAGTGCGATATTGTCTAATTTGCCTGCTGGCGACTACTATATTTTTGTCGATGGTAATGCTGGTGCAGATTGTACTTGGAATTTTGGTGGCACACTCATTTGTGGCACTCCTTCTCCGATTCCTCCAACTCCGCTTATTTTGTGTACTGACGATGCTTTGCCTGTTACACTTTCGGTTACTCCAAGTAATGCTGCGAATACAATTAATTGGTATGCTTCTTCCAATACATCAACACCTATCGCCACAGGTGCAACAATTTCTACACCTGCATTTATTGATAATAGCATTGAAGGAACTTACACTTTGTATGCAACAGAAACCAATATAAATGGTAATGAAATTTGTGAAAGTAGTCCAGTTAGTATTATTATCGAAATCATAGATTCGCCTGATTTATGCAATGCTTGCGAACAACCGACAAATGCCATAGTTATCGACATCACTTGCTCATCTGTTAGACTACAATGGGACGCTGTGCCAAATGCTACTGCTTACCAAATAGCTGGACGAAAAGCTAATGGTGTTTGGAAAGTTTTTGGAGAACAAACCGACAATTATCGTGAATTTACAAGCGGTGTGCTGCCAAACGAAACTTATGAATGGAGTGTAAAAGCCCTTTGCTCAAATGGTTGGACAGATTGGGTTATTCCAACTATGAGCTTTACTACTCCTGTTTGTAAAAATGGCGAAACAAGTAGCTACGATATGTTTTCGGATGTTCAAGAAATAAAAAACGAAATATCTTTATATCCAAATCCAGCAAAAAATATAGTGCAGCTTGCCTATATGATAAACAGTTTTGAGACTTTGCGAACTGCTAAAATCCTCCACCTTGATATTTTGGATATAACAGGAAAAATAGTAGCACAGCAAAAACTCAATGCTAATAGTGCCAATAATCTATTTTCTTTAGACATTAGCTATCTCGAAAAAGGACAGTATTTTGTACGTTTGCAAACAGAAAAGATGCAATTGGTAGATAAGCTTATTGTTTGGTAAAAAAATAAGGCGATTCTTTATTTTAATATGTCGTTAGAGTGCCATAAAAGACTTTTTTGTTTGTAAAAAAGTCTTTTATGGCACTTTTTTTAAAATGAACGCTCATTCATATTCAAATTTTGTAAAGCTTTTGTATCTTTAAGTAAATTTTGAAAATACACAACCTAAACTATTTTATAAAATTTGTTTAAACGCTAAAAATGAAACAATACTTTACACTCAATTTTTACTTGTTTACTAGCTTTTTGCTCTTCCTTTCTTTTTTTTCAGAAAATGTTTTGGCACAACAGGAAGGGGATAATTGCAACAATCCATTGGTTTTCAATGGCAATAGCCTCTTTTATTCAGGTACTACTTGTGGCTATGGAAATGATTATAGCCTAAATCAAGGCTTGTTCTTATTAGGATGTAGTCCTGCTTTTATAGGAGGAGATGATATTGTTATGGAATTTACACCTAGTATTAGTTCTTGTTATACTTTTGAGATTGAAGGTGACAATTTCGCAAGTTTTGCTGTTTATGAAGCTTGTCCAAACAATATTAACTTTTTAAATGCTCCGAATAATTGTGTAGGAACTTCCGGAGTTGTTGGTACATTGAGCAATATTCCTGCTCTTGCCGATATTCTTGCTTTTGATGTCGCTAATCAATCTTTACAAGCTAATACAACTTATTATATTGTAGTATCTTCTGTAAATAACAATAATGTTACTACCCCTTGTGTCGATTTTCAACTGAATGTTTTCATTCCAGATGGAGTTGCCAATGACTTTTGCAATGGAGCATTGCCACTTGTAGGCACAGGAAGCAACTATGAAGCGACCGACTGTGGTGAGCCAGACGATTGGACACCTGCTGCTTGTTCTGCTGAATGGTCATCTAATGAAAATGGCGTTTGGTACACTTTCAATAACCCTACACAACAAGATGTAACACTTAATGTTTATAATATAGAATGTCAAGGTGGTGGTCAAAATTTGCAAATGGGCGTTTGGACAAATAATAATACCTGTGACCTCTCGGCAGAAGCAGAAATAGGCTGTCTTGTAACAATAGGTGATGCAACTACTACACTATCTAATTTACCTGCTGGCGATTATTACTTGTTTGTTGATGGCAACTCTGGTGCGGACTGTACTTGGAATTTTGGTGGTACGCTTATTTGTGATGCCAACCCTCCTATACCTCCAGATCCGCTTGTGTTGTGTACTGGCGATGATTTGCCTGCTACACTTTCGGTTACGCCAGACAATCCTGCAAACACAATAGAATGGTATGCTTCGCCAAATGTAACATCTGCTACGCCGTTTGCGACAGGAGCAAGTATTCCAACACCTGCTGCTATTGACAATAGTACGGCTGCAACTTACACTTTATATGTTACAGAAACAAATGTGAATGGAACAGAGGTTTGCCAAAGTGGCCCAGCTAGTGTTATTATTCAAATTAGCAATACGCCAGCCTCGCCTACTATAATTCCGCCTGCTCCAATTTGTATTGGTGGTGATATTCCTACGTTATCGGCTTCTGGTGCTGGCAATATAAATTGGTACACGACAGACCCAACTACTAACTCAACGCCACCAGCCGCAACAGGCACAAGTGTAACACCATCGCCTGCTTTGGTCAATAATAATGCAGTAGGAACTTACCCATTTTGGGCGACAGTAGATGTGCCACCAAATTGCGAAAGTGAACCTACACAAGTTAATATTGTGGTACAAAGTGGCTTAGAACCTAATTTGCAAGATACGCCTTTATGTCAAAATGCTACTTTAGACCTCAATACGATTGATGACGATGCTTTTACAGGTGTTTGGTCTGGCAATGGCGTAACAGGAACTATTTTTGATGCAACAGGTTTGACAGGCAATCAAACTTTGACTTTTACGCCTGATGGCGATTGTGAAGTACCATCTACTGCCACCATTTCAATTACAATTTCGCAAACGCCTAATTTAATACCTGCTACTATTTGCGAAGGCGAAACAATAAATTTAACAACACTTTTAGACCCACTTTATCCGAATGGAAATTGGGTAGGTACAGGTGTGAGCGGTAATACTTTTGATGCGACAAATTTATCAGGTAGTGAAACTATTAGCTTTTTTTCTACTGAAATTTGCGTTAATCAAGCCGATGTTACTATTACAATTACGCCAGCAGATGTACCAAATTTAACTCCTACGAATGTTTGCGAAACCGAAACACTAGATTTAACAACGATTGATGACGATGCTTTTAGTGGCACTTGGTCTGGCAATGGCGTAACAGGCACTACTTTTGACCCAAATGGTTTAACAGGAAATCAAACACTTACTTTTACACCAGATGGAAATTGTGAGGAAGCAGCAACAGTCGTTATAACTTTAGACGCTTCGCAAATGCCGAGTTTAACACCTACGAATGTTTGCGAAACCGAAACACTAGATTTAACAACGATTGATGACGATGCTTTTAGCGGCACTTGGTCTGGCAATGGCGTAACAGGGACTACTTTTGACCCAGATGGTTTAAGTGGCAATCAAACACTTACGTTTACACCAGATGGAAATTGTGAAGCAGCAGCAACAGTAGTTATAACTTTAGACGCTTCGCAAATACCGAATTTAACACCTACGAATGTTTGCGAAACTGAAACACTAGATTTAACAACCATTGACGACGATGCTTTTAGCGGTACTTGGTCTGGCAATGGCGTTAGTGGTACTACTTTTGACCCAAATGGTTTAAGTGGCAATCAAACACTTACGTTTACACCAGATGGAAATTGTGAGGAAGCAGCAACAGTCGTTATAACTTTAGACGCTTCGCAAATGCCGAGTTTAACACCTACGAATGTTTGCGAAACCGAAACACTAGATTTAACAACCATTGATGACGATGCTTTTAGCGGCACTTGGTCTGGTAATGGCGTAACAGGCACTACTTTTGACCCAAATGGTTTAAGTGGCAATCAAACACTTACTTTTACACCAGATGGAAATTGTGAAGAAGCAGCAATTGTTACTATTTCTTTAGACGCTTCGCAAATGCCGAGTTTAACACCTACGAATGTTTGCGAAACCGAAACACTAGATTTAACAACCATTGATGACGATGCTTTTAGTGGCACTTGGTCTGGCAATGGCGTTAGTGGTACTACTTTTGACCCAAATGGTTTAAGTGGCAATCAAACACTTACGTTTACACCAGATGGAAATTGTGAGGAAGCAGCAACAGTCGTTATAACTTTAGACGCTTCGCAAATGCCGAGTTTAACACCTACGAATGTTTGCGAAACCGAAACACTAGATTTAACAACGATTGATGACGATGCTTTTAGTGGCACTTGGTCTGGCAATGGCGTAACAGGCACTACTTTTGACCCAAATGGTTTAACAGGAAATCAAACTTTGACTTTTACGCCAGATGGAAATTGTGAAGAAGCAGCAATTGTTACTATTTCTTTAGACGCTTCGCAAATGCCGAGTTTAACACCTACGAATGTTTGCGAAACCGAAACACTAGATTTAACAACCATTGATGACGATGCTTTTAGCGGCACTTGGTCTGGTAATGGCGTAACAGGCACTACTTTTGACCCAAATGGTTTAAGTGGAAATCAAACTTTGACTTTTACACCAGATGGCGATTGTGAGGAAGCAGCAACAGTAGTTATAACTTTAGACGCTTCACAAATGCCGAGTTTAACACCTACGAATGTTTGCGAAACCGAAACACTAGATTTAACAACCATTGATGACGATGCTTTTAGCGGCACTTGGTCTGGTAATGGCGTAACAGGCACTACTTTTGACCCAAATGGTTTAAGTGGAAATCAAACTTTGACTTTTACACCAGATGGCGATTGTGAAGAATTTGCAACAGTAGTTATAACTTTAGATGCTTCGCAAATGCCGAGTTTAACACCTACCAATATTTGCGAAACCGAAACACTAGATTTAACAACTATTGATGATGATTCTTTTAGCGGAACTTGGTCTGGTAATGGCGTAACAGGCACTACTTTTGACCCAAATGGTTTAAGTGGCAATCAAACACTTACTTTTACACCAGATGGCGATTGTGAAGCAGCAGCCACAGTAGTTATAACTTTAGACGCTCAACCAACTGCCGACTTTACAGTTCCTAGCGAGATATGTGCTGATGGAACAAACACCGTTTCAGTAGAATATACAGGATCTGCCGATGTCAATACAGCTACTTTCGATTGGGATTTTGGCGGAGGAACAGAAACCTCAACAGGAAATGAAACTTACGATATTTCTTTCGCTAGTGCAGGCACAGGAACAGCTACCATCAGTTTAACAGTAACAGAAAACGGCTGTCCATCTGACCCCTTTACACAAAACATCACACTTGCCGAGCCACTTTTACCACCTTTAGTAAACTGTTCTGCAACGATTACTGATGTTGTTTTTGATTGGAACGATGTTACAAATGCGACAGACTATGAAATTAGCGTTACTGTAAATGGTTCAACAACTGTTTCGCCAACTTTAACTGGTGGTGCAACAACTCATACAGAAAGTGGCTTAAATCAAGGTGATGAAGTAGAAATAACGATTATCGCCATTGGTGGAAATACTTGTGGCGATAGTCCAGAAGCTACTTCGAGTTGCATTGTGCAGAACTGCCCAGACAATCCTATTGATATAGGAAATGTGCCAACTGATTTTTGCGACAACGAAACAACTTTCAATTTTTCTGCTTCGCCAAATGGTGTAACCATTAGCGGCGATGGCGTGGTAGCCAATACTTTTGAACCTAGTTTGGCAAACAACGGTGTAAATAACATTAATTTCAACTATATAGATGCAGATGGTTGCGAGTATAACACGCCTTTGCAAATTACAGTAAATGCCGTGCCAACTGCTGATTTTACGGTTTCGCCAAATGAAGTTTGCAACGATGGCAGTAGCACCATAACAGTCACTTACACAGGAACAGCAAGCCCTGCCGCTACATTCAATTGGAATTTTGATGGCGGAAATGAAACACTTGTAGGTACAGAAACTTACGAAGTGCTTTGGGATACAGAGGGTTCGCATACGATTACTTTAACAGTTACAGAAAACGCTTGTGCTTCTGATGAGATGAGCGAAACCATTACTGTTACACCATTGCCAGATGCAAGTTGGCAAACACAATCTATTTGCGAAGCCGACGGAACAGTCACACTTTTGGCAGATGTGGCGACAAGCGGTATATGGAGCGGAAACGGAATTTCTGATAATGGAAATGGAACAGCAGATTTTGACCCAACAGGCTTAGATGGCGATATTTCAATCACTTTTACAACAGGCGATGCACCTTGCGAACAAACATTAACACAAGATGTAACCGTTACTGCAAATCCAGATGCAAGTTGGACATCAACCCAAATTTGCGAACAAGATGGAATAATCACACTTTCGCCAGATGGCACAAATGGTGGTACTTGGAGCGGAAACGGAATTTCTGATAATGGAAATGGAACGGCAGATTTTGACCCAAATGGCTTAGATGGCGATATTTCAATCACTTATACGGTTGGTTCAGCAAGTTGCGAACAGAGCCAAACACAAGATATGAACGTCACGCCTTTAGCAGATGCAAGCTGGCAAACACAATCTATTTGCGAAGCCGACGGAACAGTCACACTTTCGGCAGATGTAGCGACAAGCGGTACATGGAGCGGAAATGGAATTTCTGATAATGGAAATGGAACGGCAGACTTTAATCCAACAGGCTTAGATGGCGATATTTCAATCACTTTTACAACAGGCGATGCACCTTGCGAACAAACATTAACACAAGATGTAACCGTTACTGCAAATCCAGATGCAAGTTGGACATCAACCCAAATTTGCGAACAAGATGGAATAATCACGTTTTCGCCAGATGGCACAAATGGTGGTACTTGGAGTGGAAACGGAATTTCTGATAATGGAAATGGAACAGCAGATTTTGACCCAAATGGCTTAGATGGCGATATTGCGGTAACTTACACGGTTGGTTCAGCAGATTGTGAACAAAGCGAAACACGAAATATAAATGTTGTTGCGGCAGTTGATGTAAGTTGGACAGCTTCTAGCGTTTGCCAAAACGAAGGCATCGTTATTTTAATGCCAGATGGCACTGCAAATGGGATTTGGTCTGGCGATGGAATCACGAATGTAGGTGATGGCACAGCACAATTTGACCCAAGCGGTTTGAGTGGAAATGTTGCAGTGACTTATGACCCTAGCGACCCTGTTTGCCCACAATCACTTACGCAAAATATAATGGTAACGCCAACGCCAGACGCTAGTTTTACGGCAGATGCAGAAGTTTGTGCCGACGGAAACAGCACTATTCAAGTCGCTTATTCAGGCTCAAATGATGTGAATGCAAGCAACTTTTTATGGGATTTTGGCGGAGGAGTAGCTACGCAAATTGGCACAGAAAACTACGAAGTGAGTTTCAATAATACAGGAAATGCAACAGCTACAATTTCATTAATTGTGAGTGAAAATGGCTGCGAATCTATATTAGAAACTGAAACGATTAGCTTAAATAATCCTTTGAATGCTCCTCAATTAATTTGCGGAACGGCAACAACTTCTAGTGTTTCTTTCGATTGGAATGCAGTAACTGGTGCAACTGATTATGAGCTAACGGTTCAAATTAATGGTGGTGGTGCAACAGCTCCTTTTTCGGCAAATAATGCGACTACTTATGAAGAAGCCAATTTGCAAGAAGGCGATGAAGTGACATTATGTATCACTAATATAAGTGCTAATACTTGCGACAATGAAACGGTTTGTCTCACTTGCGAGGCTCAAAACTGCCCAGCTAACCCTATCGACATAGGAAATATTTTAGATACTTATTGTCTTGATACACAGCCAATTATTTTAAATGAAAGCCCAAATGGTGTGACATTTAGCGGTGATGGTGTACTCGGAAATACTTTTGACCCTGTTTCATCTGGCATTACGCAAAGCGGAACTTACACCATCAATTACGATTATACAAATGCCGATGGTTGTGCATATAGTCTTTCACATGATATTTTCTTAAACCCAATTCCAACAGCAGATTTTACAGCAACTAGCGAAATTTGCAACAATGCAACCGACTTTGCAAGTATTAATTATACAGGAAGTGCCACAACAGCAGCCGTTTATAATTGGGATTTTGATGGAGGAAATGCAGTAGCCATTGGTAATGAAAATTATGAAGTGACTTGGCCAAATGCTGGAAATTATACTATTGGTTTGACAGTAGAAGAAAATGGCTGTATTTCTGAATTATTTACACAAAATGTAACCGTTATTGAGCCGTTGGCATTGCCTGTTTTAAGCTGTGGAACGACAACGACAAGCAGCGTTGAATTTGTTTGGAATGACATAAATGGTGCAACTGAATATGAACTCACTATTGATGATGGAAATGGCGTTTCTACTCCGTTTTCAAATGGCTTAAATACTACTTATTTGGCCGAAAACTTAACAGTTGGACAAAGCGTAACAATTACAGTTGTAGCAGTTGGCGATGCTCCTTGTGGAAACACTCAAAGCGTTTCAATTAGTTGTACTGCCTCAGACTGTCCAACTATTGAGCTTGAAATTTTAGATTTAAATGAAGAATATTGCGAAAGCGAAGGCATAATAAATATTACTGTTTCGCCACTCGGAGGAACTTTGAGCGGCGAAGGAATTGTAGGAGAAACCTTTAACACAACAGGTTTAGATGGAACTTATACCATCACTTACGACTATATTGATACGGCTTCAAATTGCGATTATTCGATAACGCAAGATGTGACTGTTTTTCCAATTCCAACAGCAGATTTTACGCTTTCAGACACAGAAGTTTGTGCAGATGGAACAAGTGAAATTACAGTTACTTATACTGGTTCGGCAGCGATAAGTGCTGATTTCGTTTGGGATTTTGGCGACGCTAATGCAACAGCACAGGGTAATGAAACTTATACTTTAACGTATTCAAATGGTAGTACAAATGGCGATATTTCTCTAACAGTTACAGAAAATGGCTGTGTTTCAACACCATTTATTTTAAATGTAAATATTTCAGAACCGCTAGAAACACCAAATGTTTCGTGCATTGGAAGTACCACAAATTCAGTTACATTTAGTTGGGTAGCTGTCGCAAATGCAACTGGCTATGAAATAACTTACAACACGCCAACACTTACAAATCAAACAGAAACTTTAGACGCTGCCACAACAGAATATACCGTTTCTGGTTTAAATGTAAATGAATTGGCAGACATTAGCGTCATTGCTTTAGGCGATGCACCTTGCGGAAATAGCGAAGCTGGAATAGCAGATTGTACAGCTCAAAATTGTCCAACTATTGAGCTTGAAATTTTAGATTTAAATGAAGAATATTGCGAAAGCG
>JBMZCV010000090.1:0-19892 GCA_049613665.1 Chitinophagales bacterium
CTGGTGATAACACACAGCAACGGCGATAGCTGTCGTTTTTTTGGAATAAAATAACATATAATAAAAAAGCTAAAATGTCAATTACTTATATTATAGTGTATTTAGTTTCTAATATAAAAAGAAAATCCATATTTCGTATTTTAGTAGCGAAATATGGATTTTTTCATTTTATCAAAAAAAATATTATTAACAATTCTTTGTAAACACCAAGAAATAAGTTAACTTTTTGTTTTTCTAAACTTTGTATTATGAAACGGCAACACTTATTTTTTTTACTTTTATGTTCTATGTTTATTTCCTGTCATTCATTGAAAATGGCAGAGCAAAACCCAAATAAACAAGCTATATTGTATGAGCAAGCCATTGTCAATTCGATGTCGCCTTCGAGTCAAAAAATCTCTGACAATCTTGTTGTGATAGATAAAAACAACAAAAATTTGATATGGAAAAATATTGATGGCGAAGACTATATTTTGACTGTTACTTGGAAACAAAATGTATCTTATTATGAAGCCTATCTCGATTCGGCACACTACAACACAGGCAATTATCCGATTTGGATAACAACAGCTCCAGAACTACACCGAAAAATGAATGAAAAACCTTATAAAGATGTTGAGTTGCGATTAAAACAACTTTTGGGCTTACCGCCTAACTCGGTATATAGCTATTTTGTAGAGTTTTGGGTTCGTCCAGCCGATTTGTTTCGCCCTTGCCCTGACAATGAAATAAATGATGCGACTTGCGATTTGCATTTTCCTCCTAAAACAGATTCAACACACATTTCTTGGATAAACGACAATCGAATAAGTAGATATTATCAAGAAGACTTGTTTAGCAAATATCCTTGGACACAGTTAGGCTACACTTATGATTGGTATTCGAGAGCCAAAAAGCAAAAGCATGTTGGTTTAAGTGAGTTTGTGATAAGAGCCGATAAAAATATTGTTGTGAATGCTATTTACACAACAGAAGAATACTTGAAATCTAAGAAATAATAAAAAGCCGTATTTTTCGTCTGCTCGTCGTTCAACATTGTTTCAAATTTTAGCAATAACAACTTCTTATTTTTATCTATTTATCACAAATCGCTTCACAATCATTGCTTTTTCATTTTCAAACTGCAAAAAATAACTACCAATAGGCAATACCGAAATATTGATTTCAGTAGAAAAATCTTGCACTAGTACTTTTTCGCCCAACACATTAAAAATACTCATTCTTACTTTGTCACTGCGAGGCACGAAGCAGTCCAGAAAAACATTGGTTTCTATCTGCAAAAAATCAGAGGCTGGATTTGGAAATAAATGAATTTGATTGGCTAACAACTTATTATTTTCTGAAATGCCTACGCCATCGACTAAAACATCTTGCGTATAAATACTTGTATCGTTGCAGACGACAGCGGTAAGGGTAACAGTATAATGTCCGTTTACGACATATTCATGACTAGGCGAAACTTCATTGCTGGTCGTTTCATCGCCGAAATGCCAAAGGAAATGACCGCCATCTATGCTATCTGGATAAACGTATTGACTTTCGTTGATGAAATCTGCAATACCTCCTGCGGCTTCATAATCGAAAGCTGCTTGTGGCTCTGTGAGTAAGCCCATACAGTTGGTTTTGACGACATATAAATCTGCACCATTCGTATTACTTTCTGTACGGCCAGAAATAATAAAACCACCATCTAAAGCTTCTATAATGTCATAGCCATAATCATCGCCATCGCCATTGAACTGCCGTCTCCACATTAAGTTGAAATCTTTGTCTAGTTTCACGATTTGCATCGCAAGATCAAAACCGCCATTATCTGGTGGAGCAGAACCTAAAAATACTAAACTACTATCCGATAATTCGATTACTCCTTCATAAAAAGAATAATTGTAATAGTTATTAGCGATTTGAACAATTTCACCTAGAGAATCTAGTTCTAATACAAGAGGAGATTCTCCACCATTTAAGCTTCTATTTCCATGAATAATAAAACCTCCATCTTTTTTAAGTTTAAATTTTCCTACTGATTCTTGTAAATTAAAATCATAAGTTTTTTCCCAAATGGTATCACCTAATTCATCTATCTTGAGCAAAATAATATCTCCTTGAGTACCTGTGAAAATTAAATTTTTTCCACCTAAAACATAATATCCAGAGCCATCAGTAGCAGGAATAATATCTTTAAAATAGGCACGGCCAGGGTAGTTGTAATAGATGCTATCCCATACTTGCACTCCTTCTTCATTGAGTTTGATGAGGTAAGGGTGTATGTTACCAGAGCCATTACCTGTCAATATTTCGCCTGCTAAAAAATAGCCATTGTCGGAGGTGCGACAGCAAGTGTAAGCTCCATTGCTTGAACTTATAGGCCCTAATGTATCTGATTTTAAAAATTCACCTTGCTCATTTACCATGACATAATAGGTGCGAGCATTACTGATATTATCAGGCATATCCAATCCACCACCTAAGAAAAAACCATATTCTGTTTTTATCATGTTTTTAGGAGACGTAATATAATCTATTGTAATATACTCATTAGGTGTTAATATTTGTTCACCATATTGGTTTATTACACTTGTATAGCAATACCAAGTATTGAGTTCTATGTTGTTTAAAGACCCAGAAATGATATAATTTCCATTATTTGTAGGAAGAATATCATAGCCATTATGCACAAATTGCCACGCATATTGCTTTTCAAAATATTTTTCTTGAGCCTTGAGCTTGTTGTTTTTTATAAAAAAGAGAGAGATTATTAGTATCAAAAGTATATTTTTCATGATTTTAAAGTTTTTTATGAGGAAATTAAATGATGTGTGTTTTTTAGAAAAGGCAGTATTCTATTTTTAAAATAAAGAATACTGCCTTTTTGTTTACAATACTTCGGGTATTAAAATAATTTTTCCCAAATTGTTATATCGGCATTTTCTCCCGACTTGCGTTAAAACACAAGGCTATTCATAGAAAAGTAGTCAATAACATTCAATAGCTCTGTAATTTATTGCAAGGTGGTAAGTATTTAAATTTACAAAAAATAACAATAAGTTACAACTGTAAAAATAAGCAGAAGGTCTGTCGTTTAACTACTTTTTGTCGGCTTCGGCATAGGAGATAACTTCGCAAGCTCGTTATGACAAAAAAATGTTAATTTTCTCTTTTTCAAATGCTTCATGCCTCGAAGTGACAATTTATAGCTATTTGAGTAGAAACATAAAAGGTCGTATTTCGCTATTACACGAAATACGACCTTTTTATCTGTGAAAGATTATTATTTTCTAACTATCAAATTTTTGTCCAACTGCGGAGCATTGACAAGGTACATACTCATCCAAACGGCAAGGCTAAAATAGAGCGACATCCAAACCATTTCGTATTGCCAATCGGCATAAGCACGAGTAAGATGCCATGTTGTTGCGACTTCGTGTAAGCCAGCCCAAACACTAAGATATTCTTTTCCTGCGGCTTCGGCGGCCAACCAATTTGTCACATAAGCAGGCACATCTACCAAAATCATGTAAAAAATATAGCCAATTCCTAGAAAAATGCCTGTTGTGATGAAATTTCGTTGGGCTTTTTCGTAATATGGCCTCGCCAAATACAAGCCATACACCGCAATTGCGGCAGCTACTGCCCACAGCGACTCTTCAATAGCTGTTCCAATATAGTTAGTCGTCGTGCAGGCATACCACGAAAAAAGCTCGGCAATGACTATCAAAGGGAGCGGTATTTTTGCTAACAACTGAATGGTTTTATTGCCTGTATTTTTGCCTGCTTCATACAATAAAAAACACCATTGAGCCACAAAACTAAGTTCGGCAATAGTAGCGACAGAACGCCCAATAGCAATAGCCGAAATCCACATATCGACCAAAACAATACGCCGAATATCGCCTCTTGGCAAGATGGAGCGAAAGCCACAACCCAACGTGTATAAACTCGCTAAATAAAATTGTGATTTGCGAGAAAACTGCATATCACTACTCATTGTTGGTATCTTTTTTTTGAGCAGCCTATACGAAAAAAATAAAAGACACGCATTCAAAAATGCAATGAAACACAAGATACCCCACCAAAGCATAACAGCGTCCATAGTTTTTAATTTTTAATTTTTAGTGTGTATTTTTTGTTTTTTGCACAACACAAAAATGAACAGTTACCAAAAAAATTATTCGTCATCTAAAATATTTTTGACACGTCCCACAATACCACATGCAAGTTTTACCTTTATACCATGTGGATGGTTTTGCGAATTAGTCAAAATTCGTCTTACAATACCTTCTGTCGTATTTCCTGTTCGTTGGTCGTTTTTCTGCACCACTTCTACGAGTTGGCCTACTCGAATATTTTTTCTATTTCTTGCGTCCACTTTATTTTTTTTATAGTATATTTTAAGTAGTCGTTCAGAAGTTTTTGGGCATTTCAAAACAAGATAACACCTTGATTTTCAATGCGTTAGCCACTAAACGAATGCTTTATTAAATAGTACTTGGTACTTAATTTTTTTTCGATAAAAAGCACCATATCAAAAAAAATGCTTTTATATTTTCGCAAATGTATTCTTTTTTTTGATTTTCTGCTAAAATATGGACAATTCTCTATGTTTTTTTCTTTTTTTTTCTTACAAATTTGCTTTCATAACAAAATAAATATACTTTTGTAATATGATTGCTTTCATCTTTCTTATCGTTTTTTTGGTTAGTTGGTGCATACAAATTGCATTTTATGTTGTATTTTTCAGAAAATTAGCATTTTTTAAAACAAAAAAAACACTTTTAACAAAATATAATTTAGGAATTTCAGTTATTATTTGTGCAAGAAATGAGTTTGAAAATTTATCTAACAATATAGATAAAATAGCAACTCAAGCTTACAAAAATTTTGAAATCATCGTTGTCAATGATGCTTCCACAGACGACACTTCTATGCTTTTGGAGATGTATGCCAAAAAATATCATCATTTTCGTTTTATAAACATTAGCGAAGCACAAAAAACTCAAAAAGGCAAAAAGCAAGCCTTAGCACAAGGTATTGTGGCGGCTAAAAATGAAATTTTGGTTTTGACAGATGCCGATTGTTGGCCAGCTAGTAAGCAATGGTTGAGCCTTATGGCTAGGCATTTCGACAATGAACAAACAGATGTTGTGTTGGCTTATGGCCCTTATGAAACAACAAACTCATTTTTAAATAAATGTATACAATTTGAGACGCTTTATACTGCCCTACAATATTTATCTTTTGCTCTCATAGGTAGCCCTTATATGGGTGTTGGTCGAAATTTGGCATATCGTAAAAAAAAATTTGAGCAAACCAATGGTTTTTCAAAAAATAAGCATATTATTTCTGGTGACGACGATTTGTTTATCAATCAAATTGCAGATAAACACAACACTGTCATTGAAATAAATACGAAAAGTTTTTGTTATTCGTCAGCAGCAAACAGTTGGAAAACATGGTATCAACAAAAAAGTAGGCACCTTAGCACAGGTAAATATTATACTTTCAAGCATAAATTTTTATTAGCGATGCTTTCGGTTTCACATTTTTTGTTTTATGGTATGCTAATTGCAGTAAGTCTCTCTGATAGCGACTACTCAATAGTTGTATTTGCATATCTCGCTCGGTTTGTTATACAAGTTTATTTGTGGCGATTGATTTTGCAAAAATTACAGCCTTCGTTTTTTTTGTTGTGGATACCTATACTCGACCTTTTATTTGTATTGTATTACTTCATTTTTATACCGTCTATATTTTTGACTAAACCGACTGAATGGAATCACCGAAATTAGTACATATTAGTGGCATTTTACAAGATGCAAAGACAGAAGAATTTATTACCGATGCTAACATATATCTAAAATCTGATAGAACAAACAGCGTTTTTTCTAATGAGCAAGGGCGTTTCCAATTGATAACTCAATTTAGCGAAGCGAACAATCAACTTTTTATTACTTGTGCTGGTTATGAAAGGTATAAGATAAAGCTTACTGCTACCAGAGATTTCAATTTAAATGTTAAGCTAAAAAAACGGCAAGAAAAAAGCGATAGAGCTCAAAAAGATAGCGAACTCGTCACAGCAGCACTTGCTGGTAATCAACAGGCTTATGGCAAGTTGATGGGGCGGTATCGTGATTCTATCTTTTTTATGATTCAAAAAATGGTTAATAACCGAAATGATGCCGAAGATTTGACGATTGAGGCTTTTGGAAAAGCTTTTCAAAACCTATCGAAATATAGCATTGATTATGCTTTCAGTACATGGCTTTATCGAATTGCTATCAACAATTGTATAGATTTTATTCGCAAAAAACGCCTCGAAACATTTTCGTTAGATGCAGGCATCAAAGATGATGAAGGTGGTACGATGAAACAGGATATTCAAGCCAACACGCTAGACCCAGAGGAGTTATATATCAAAAATCAGCGTATTTTGTTGATGCGTGGTGTAATAGAACGCTTAAATCCAAAATATCGTCGCCTCATTGAGTTGCGTTATTTAAAAGAATATACTTACAGCGAAATTGCTAAAGAAATAGATATTCCATTAGGAACAGTAAAAGCTCAACTATTTCGAGCAAAGGAGTTGCTGTCTAATATTTTGAAAGGAGAAAGTACGAAATATTAAATTTATCGCAAATGATTTTTTAGTTTGTAAAGCATTGATTAGCAATATTTTACAAATTAAAAAATCATTTTTATATTAAAATCTGTTTCAATTCTTCTTCTAATTCTACAATAGCAGATTCACATTGAGTAGTTACTTTTTCGACCAAAAAAGCCATATTATCCAAATCAATTCGTTTTTCGGCATTT
The DNA here is from genome assembly GCA_049613665.1 of Chitinophagales bacterium. Taxonomy (GTDB): domain Bacteria; phylum Bacteroidota; class Bacteroidia; order Chitinophagales; family UBA2359; genus JBMZCV01. The sequence goes on from JBMZCV010000090.1 coordinate 6,811, forward strand.
TCTTGAATGGTTTTTACCGTCTCTTTCAAATCATGCAAACCCATATATGTTACGGTTGATTTAAACTTGTGAGCCACAGAACGGAGTTTGTCCCAATCTTTTACATCTACAAAAATTTGCATTTTTGCCACTTCTTCAGGTGTTTCTTGCAACATAATTTCAAGCATTTGCTTCTTCAAACTCATATCGCCATCAATGACTTCATCTAAATAACTTAAATCTGTTATGCGTTTTTTTAGCGGTTTTTCAACTGCTTTCTCACCATTTTTCAAATATTTTAGTTCTGCTCGCATTTCCTTTATAGCATGTTGGCAAGTGTTATAAACCAGCTCTACCAACTCTGGCAATTGGTCTAAATGAACTCGCTTTTCGGCATTTTCTTGTATCGTTTTCACCACTTCTTTCAAATTGTGTAAACCCATATAAGTCACAGCCGATTTAAACTTGTGAGCCACAGAACGCAAACGTGGCCAGTCTTCTTTTTTCAGAAAAATTTGCATCTGCATCGTTTCTTCAGGTGTTTCTTGCAACATAATTTCGAGCATCTGCCGCTTCAATTCAGGGTCATTTCCTACTGCTTCGTTCAAAAAACTAAAGTCCGTTATACTACTACTTTGTTCCAACTTTTCTGATTTTTCTTTAGTTGTTGATGAATCAACTTTTTCCTCCTCCAATGGTTCTGCTCCAATATGTTTTTCTTTTGTGAGCGTATAGATTTTTTCATATAATTTTTTCGGATTAAAAGGCTTGCTAATATAATCATTCATGCCAGCCATAATCGTTTTTTCGGCTTCTCCTGTTGTCGCATAGGCAGTCATCGCCAAAATAGGCAAATCTGTCAGTTTCAAAACCGTGCGAATATGTCGAGTCGTATTCAGTCCATTCATACGAGGCATCTGCACATCCATCAATACCAAATCATATTTTTCGGCACGCAACCTATCAATGGCTTCAATACCATCATTCGCAATATCAATCACCAAATTTTTACCCCATTTCTTAATCGTATCTTTTGCTACTACTTGATTGAGCGGATTGTCTTCTGCCAACAAAATACGCAGTTCTCCCAAAGGTTGCACCGCAATATCTTTTAGGTTTTCTAGCTTTTTCAGATTTTTTTCATTGCCTCGCTTAAATTTGATGATAAAGAAAAAAGTAGTGCCTACGCCTACTGTGCTTTTTACCGAAATATTACCTCCTTGCATTTCAACCAATTTTTTGGTAATAGACAAGCCTAAGCCTGTGCCACCAAAACGCCGAGTTGTTGTGCTGCTAACTTGCGAAAAGCTGTCGAAAATTGTTGCTATTTTTTCTTTTGGAATCCCAATTCCTGTATCAATCACTTCAAAAGCAATTGTAGCATTTTCGGCATCTTCCGTAAACTGTTTAATATTTAAAGTAACAGAGCCTTTGTCCGTAAATTTTATGGCATTCGACAACAAATTGAGCAAAATCTGAATCAAACGGGTAGGGTCGCCAAACAAGCTATCGAGAATACCATCTTCTTTATTTACAAAAAAGTCTAGCTCTTTTTCTTTTACTTTGTATTTAAAGGTTTGAATAACATTATTTACAACCGTACTTAAACTAAATTCAATTTTTTCGATAGAAAGTTTTCCTGCTTCTATTTTCGAAAAATCAAGAATATCATTTATTAATACCAAAAGATGTTCAGAAGCATTTTGAATACCTTTTACATATTTCAGTTGATGTTTGGAAATCGGTGTGTCCAACAACAAATTAGTCATGCCGATAACAGCATTCATAGGAGTGCGAATTTCATGGCTCATATTAGCCAAAAACTTCTCTTTCATTACTGCCGATTTCTCGGCCAATTCTTTTGCTTTTACTAGCTCATTTGTTCGTTTTCTTTCTGTAATATCTCTTATAATTCCTTGAAAACCAATGATTTCCATATTTGCATTTCGCCTTGTTGATGACGACAAAATACAATCTATCAACTCTCCATCTTTCTGCACAAGCTTAACCTCATAATTGTTAACAGAGCCTTGTTGCATGATTTCGTGCATAAAATTTTGGCGGTCTTCTAAGTTGGCATATAGTCGCAATACGCTCATACCCAACATTTCTTTTTCTGTATATCCAAACAAATCAATAGTAGCCTGATTGACTTTTAGCATGTGTCCTCTTACGCCAGAAATATAAATAGCATCTCTCGACTCTTCAAACAGCTTTTGATACAAACGCTCACTTTGCTCTAGTTGCTGCCTTACTTTTTTGTCTTTAGTGATGTCGTGAATCACCAATACCTGTGCTTCTGCTCCTTTGTATGGAATTTTTTTACCTATGATTTTGGCAGGAAAACAGCTTTTATCTTTGCGAACGCAAATACATTCTACAAAATTAGACTCTCTTTCAATGGTTTGAATGCCGTCTTCCTTATCAAAAGGAGCTAAAAATATCGTAATATCTTGTTCTAGCAATTCATACCGTTCATAGCCAAAAATTTTGCAAAGTGCCTCGTTTACCAAAGTTATTCTTCCTTCGTGATATACTGCTATGCCTTCGAAAGCCGCTTTATACAACTGCGTAAACCTTGTATCACTATCCATAACATCACTTTCTAACAAAAGCAATTGTTTGTTTAGCAATTCATTTTCGTCGCTCAAAGCTTTTAGCTCTTGTTTTAAGCGTTTGATTTCTTTATTTGTATTTGGAGAGTCAAACATCATAAGCGTCATATTTTTTTTAAATGAAATGGTCACTATGCCATTTCAAGATAAAAAAAATATTGTAATTTTAATTGCTTATGCTTGTTTTTTTGTAATAAATTGGAGAGGAGAAAATAGAAATGTGATTTTTTTACAACCTAATTTCATCACTTTGAGCATCATAAAAGCGATATTGCATTAGGTTAAAATTGCTATTTACAACAATGGTCACCCATTTTTTGTGTTTCCAAAACCATTTCCATTGGCGAGAGATGATGCCTTTTTTCAAATAAGCATCGACAAAAGGATGTACTTCCAGCTTCAAATTTTGATAATCTAACTCATTGAGCATATAACTCAAATTGTTTTGTATTTCATCAATGATTAAAATTGTCGCCTTTACCTTGCCCACTCCTTTGCAGGTAGGACACACTTCGGCAGTCGAAATTTCTACCGCCTGACGTACCCTTTCTCTCGTAATTTGCATCAAGCCAAATTTGCTCAAAGGCAAAATAGTGTGTCTTGCTCGGTCATTTGCCATCGATTCTTTCATGCGTCGCCACAACATTTCTTTGTGTTCCGACTTTTTCATGTCAATAAAATCAATGACAACCAAACCACCCAAATCTCGCAAACGAAGCTGTTGAGCAATCATTTCGGCAGCTTCCAAGTTAATCGTAATGGCATTTGTTTCCTGCGGAATGCTTGTGCTAAATCTATGTCCACTATTCACGTCAATCACATACATCGCTTCGGTTTGCTCAATCAATAGATAAGCACCACTAGCCATATTTACGGTTTTGCCAAAGAGTGTTTTGATTTGTTTAGACACCTTATGACCATCAAAAATATTCACTTTTGCTTGATGAAACTGCACAATATTAGAACGATGTGGCACAATTTCTTTAATGTAAGCTTTGGTATCTGCTGCCAACACTTTATCATTTATCACAATTTGGCTAAAAGAATCGTCCAACAAATCTCGCAAAATGCTAGTTGTTTTGCTTTCTTCGCTCAACACTCTAGCAGGCGGCATCACATTTTTTATTTCATTCGTGATTCGTTCCCATTTTTCTAAAAGCAGATTAATATCTTCATGAATTTCGGTAAGGCTTTTGTTTTCGGCAGCCGTTCTCACAATTATGCCAAAATTTTTAGGCTTAATACTTTCTATCAAACGCACGAGTCGTTCTCTTTCATCTTGATTTTTGATTTTTCGAGATAAAGAAACCGTATTTGTAAACGGATTTAGTACTACAAAGCGGCCTGGCAACGTGATTTCGCAGGTAAGTCTATGGCCTTTGCTAGAAATAGGCTCTTTCAAAATTTGGGTCAATACAAGATGTCTTTTGTTGAGTACATCGCTGATATTGCCTGTTTTTATGATTAAAGGCTCTAGTTCAAAATTTTGAAGCAAATGAGATTGTCGTTTTCCCTCCAAAATTTCAGCTACATATTTGTTAAAAGATAAAATTTGAGGGCCTAAGTCCGTATAATGTAGAAAAGCATCTTTAGTAAAACCAATATCGACAAAAGCAGCTTTGAGGCTAGGCACTGTTTTGCGTACCTTTCCAACAAAAATATCTCCAACCGAAAAATTATTATTAAATTGTTCTTGGTGTAGTTCTACTAGTTTTTTGTTTTCCAACAAAGCTATTTCTACTCCATCAGGTGTAGCATTGACGATGAGTTCTCGCTTCAAAATATTAGCGTTTTTTCAATAAATTTTAAATAAAATAGTAACTATTTAGGCATGGGCTTTTGAGATAAAAAATAAGGCTATTTACTTTTATATAAAGCTATTTTTGAGCCAAAACTGCCATAACATAAATAGATATAAGTATTTGGACAGATTATACTCTACAATTTGTAGCATAAAATAAAACGCATTTCAAAATTTTGATAAACAAGTATTCAGCCAATAGTTTGTTGTTGCTGTCTGATAAATTTGTATTAATTTTAAAAAGAATGGAAATATTCTTTTTGAAGAGAAAAGTAATGATATTGACTTGCTGCTATTGGAAAATAGCAACTACTTGTTAGTTTTAGCTAAAAATTATTGGGTAACAAAATTTTGCCAAAAAACACATTAATTTGGTCAATAATGTATTTTGGCAAAGCTGTTAAATTAAATGTATAAATATCACGAAATAACAAATAAAAATAATTTGTTATAGCAGCAATAGTACAAATAGCAACATTAGCCATTAAAATAGGTAAAATTTTAGAACTATCTTACTTATTTTAATGGCTTAATATAGAGTTAATGATAAACTTTAATCGAGAAAAGAATATAACTTTTTGAGTACGTTTTTTTAGTTGAGAAAAATATTTTTTCAGCTAAAATTATCACTACACCAATAAGTTACCAAAGCATAAAGCTAAGTCTATTTCTTCTTCTTATGACGATTTTTTCTAAGTCTTTTTTTACGTTTATGTGTTGCTATTTTATGTCTTTTACGTTTTTTTCCACAAGGCATAAGCTTATTAATTTTAAGATTTTATAATTTTGTTTATATATTTATCAATTTCGGTTGCAAAGGTAGGATTTTTTATTAACTTTTTACAGTTTTTTAGTGCTTCTATTGCTTTTTCTTTTTGGCCAACTGCTAAATAAGAGTCTGCCAGCAAATAATAAGCCTCTGCATTGGTCGGTTCTTCTCGAACAACTCGCTCAAATCGTTGAATAGCTTTGTCAAACTGCCCCGACACAATAGCCATACGCCCAAGCATAAAATTGGCTGGTACATTGATAGAATCTACTACTGTGACATCACGCAACATAAAAACACCTTCCATGATTTGCGGTGGACTGTTTGGATAGCCTTCAAGATAGCAAGCCGCCAAGTTCGTTTTCAGTTCCATGTCGGTTGTATCAAAATCCAAAGCCGTTTGATAAGCTGCAATCGCATTTTCGAGCAGAAACACACGCATAGTCGAGTCATCTGCTACTCGAAATGCAAGCCCCATTTTATTAGCAGCATTTTCCCAATTTTTCAAACTAGAATCTACCTCTGCTACTTGCTTATAATAATAAGACGCTACTTCGACATATCGAGCAGCTTCCCACTTTTCCGCTATTTTTGCCAACACCTCCGACTTTTGGCTATCTGTTGTAGCCGAAGTCAGTTTTTGTTCCAAAAGTTGCAAGCTGTCTTTTATATTTTGAGACAATTTGCTTTTTAGATTGGTAGTTAGCTTTTCAAAGTCTACACTAACAAAAGATTCTGCTTTTTTTTGTTTTGTTTCGGTAGCTAAAGCATTTGGAGCAACGCCATTTTCAGCTTCACTCGTTGGTGCTACTCGCACGCCAAAATAATACAACATAAAGCTTGCAAGAATGCAAAAAGCAATTAAAGATACTTGTTTTTTATACAGCATCTGCAAAGGTAATCATTTTGATAAAATAGAGAAAGGAATAAGCAGAGAAAAATAAGGCTTATTTCTGAATTTCCCACCTTAACTATCATATATAACGACAATGTCGGTTATTTTATTGTAAGTGCCAAATACTATTTAGCAAAACATTTAATTTATTGCTAACGCATTGAAAATCAGAGCATTAGCTTTCGCAGGTTTGTAGAATACATCTATCTGACAACTTTAAAAAAGAAAAAAATATCGACTTACTAGCAATCTTTTTATTAAAAAATGCAGGTTGTCGATATTTTTATTACGCAGACTAAAGGTGTTTAATATTGTATATTCTTATCTCTCAACATATTCTTCTAGGTCATCGATAGAGATTTTTTTAACGCTATCAACAAAAACTTTTGCAGGCTTGAATGAAGGAACTTGGTGTTCTGGAATTTCAATAGCTATATTTTTTTTGATATTACGTCCTATTTTTCTCGCACGAGTTTTTGTAACAAAACTACCAAATCCTCTAATGTAAACATTTTCACCTTCGGACAAAGATTCTTTTATTTCTTGAAAAAAAGATTCTAAAGTGACTAAAACATCAACTTTTGGAACACCTGTTTTGTCGGCAATTCGTGTAATTAACTCTGCCTTTCTCATATTTTTCTAAATTTAGAAGGTTAACAAAATATATGCAATATTTTAAATAAATAGTGTAATGGTTTTGCTAAAAAAACACATTAAATAAATAAAGTTTTATTAAAAAAAAATATACTCTTATTATTTGTTTTTTTAGTAGTAAATAAGCTAAAGTTTGTTTGTTTTAGATAAAAAAAATTAAGTTTTTTTGGCTTGCAAAAATACATAAAATAAAAAACACATACTATTTATATATCTTTTAAATAGTAGCTTTTTTTTAATAGCATTGTAAAATTAATATTTTTTTTCTAATTGATAACTAACTAATTAAGTATTTTTTTTTTTACAATTTATTATTTATTCTTTATTTTTGGAAAGTATGACTTTTGTTATCCAAAACAAGTCATAAATGCTTGATTATAAAGTATTTAGATTATAAAAAAAAAACACTTTTATTGAAAATAGATACATAATGTGGTGCTTAAAGCTTATCTATAACGCAATAATAATTGATTTTTGGCACTTAAACAAGTTATTTTGTGTTTTTTATGACAAAAAAAGAAAAAACACGCCATTGACGCATATTATTAAGTCACAAAACTTAAAATATTTATTTTCACAATACATAATATATCTAATAAACATGTCTTCATGTGATTGTATTTGCTAGTTTAAACTTTCTTTTTTTATACTTTCTAATGTATCATTTTTCATAACTATTCAACAACAATGCTTTTAGCTAAAGTTGTTTTGTCAATAGTTCTGACATTTATACATTTTTTTATCAAAAGTTTAAACATACTATTTTTTTAGGCTAAGGTGGCCAATATTTGCAAATTTTATAGCTTTTTGAACTGAAAAATAGTATGTTTCCCTTGCCAAAAGGCGTTTTTGTATTCAAATGACAATTGTTATAAAAAATGTTCGAATCATTGTTTTATATGATGCTCAAAAAATAGTTTTTCAATCTCAAAACGCCATCTGAACAAGTTGTGTTGGTAAGTCTTTGGCTTTTTTGTAGTAGAATGAAAAAAACTTCTTACCTTTGCTTGTTCTTTCTTCATTTTCTTATCAAGTTTATTTTTTTTATAGATGAATACGCATTTAGAGACTAAAACAGAAGTTACGATTAAATTTGCTGGCGATTCAGGCGATGGTATGCAGCTTACAGGTACAGAATTTACCAATAATACTGCTTTGACAGGAAGCGACATTTCTACTTTTCCTGATTTTCCTGCCGAGATTCGAGCACCACAAGGTACTTTGCCTGGTGTATCTGGCTTTCAAATTCATTTTGGCAGTCGGTCTATTTTTACGCCAGGAGACCGATATGATGTGTTGGTAGCTATGAATGCAGCGGCTCTAAAAACAAATTTGCACAATCTAAAAAAAGGCGGCACTATTATCGCAAATACGGCTGGCTTTGACCGAAAAAATTTGCGACTTGCCAAAATACAAGATAACCCCTTGACGAGTGATATTTTACAAAACTTTCAAGTTTTTGAAATTGATGTTACAAAATTGACAAGAACGGCTTTGAAAGAAAGTAATCTTAGCAAAAAAGAACAAGACCGTTCAAAAAACATGTTTGTTTTGGGCTTTTTATATTGGATGTATAACCGAAAAATGGACAGTACGCTTACGTTCTTGGAGCAGAAATTTCGGAAAAAACCAAATATATTAGCCGCAAATATTAAAGCTCTCAAAACAGGTTATTTTTATGGCGAAACGACCGAAACTTTTACGACAAGATATGAGGTAAAAGCAGCCGATATGCCCACAGGCGTTTATAGAAGTATTCGAGGAAATGAGGCTTTGGTTATCGGCTTAGTTACGGCTGCTCAAAAAGCAAAATTGCCTTTGTTTTATGGCTCTTACCCTATCACACCAGCATCGGATATTTTGCATGGCTTGGCAAAACACAAACATTTTGGTGTGCAAACTTTTCAGGCCGAAGACGAAATTGCAGCTATCTGTGCATCTATTGGTGCGGCTTATGGCGGTAGCTTGGCCATAACAGGTACTTCTGGGCCAGGATTGGCTCTGAAGGCAGAAGCTATGGGCTTGACAACGATTTTAGAATTGCCTTTAGTTATTGTAGATGTCCAACGTGGCGGCCCTTCAACAGGATTACCCACCAAAACAGAACAAGCAGACCTTATGCAAGCTCTGTATGGCAGAAATGGCGAATGTCCAATGCCTGTATTAGCTGCCAAATCTCCTTCCGATTGTTTTGCAACGGCTATTGAGGCTTGTCGCATTGCGATAGATTATATGACTCCTGTTATATTGCTGAGTGATGGCTATATTGCAAATGGAGCAGAGCCATGGCGTTTTCCGAATGCTGCCGATATTGAAGATATTAAGGTTAATTTTAAAGTAGCATTGAACGAAGACGAAAATACTTTTTTACCTTATAGAAGAGACGAAAATCATGTGCGTGAGTGGGCATTACCTGGCACAAAAGGCTTGCAACATCGTGTTGGTGGATTGGAAAAAGAAGCTCAAACAGGCAATGTGTCTTATGACCCTGCAAATCACGAGTTTATGGTAAAAATTCGGGAAGCGAAAGTCAATAAAGTGGCAGATAGCATTCCTTTGCAAACTTTGGAAGAAGGCGAACCTAATGCAGACGTTTTGATTTTGGGTTGGGGTTCGACTTATGGAGCGATAAGAGCGGCTGTGCGTGATTTGTTGAAAGAAGGATATAGCGTTGCTCATACGCATCTTAGACATATTAAGCCTTTTCCGAAAAACTTGGGCGAGTTGCTAAAAAACCACAAAAAAATCTTGATTCCAGAATTGAATAATGGACAGTTGGCAAAAATTATTCAACAAGAGTTTTTGATAAAAGTACATCAGTTCAATAAAATTCAAGGGATTCCGATTGCAACTAGCGAATTGAAAACTGTGATTCGTAGTTTGTTTTAAGCGTTAAAATTTTTGTTCAAAAAAAAGACTTTTTTGCTTTTTGCATTTAACAACAGTTCAGACATTAATCCTTTTTTTTATCAAAGGTTTAAACATACTATTTTTTTTAGGCTAAGGTGGCCAATACTTGCAAATTTAATGGCTTTTTGAACTGAAAAATAGTATGTTTCCTTTACCAAAAGGAGTCTTTTTATTAAATTGACAATTGTTATAAAAAATGTCAGAATCATTGATTAAAAAAATCCCTTGAAAAACTGTTTTGGCTTTTCAAGGGATTTTTTCTTGAAAATGTATGCTTAATAAGCACTTCGGTCTTTAATTTTGCTCACATCAATACCCATTTCTTGGGCAGTTTCGGCCAAAGGACGTTCAGTTAAATCTGCTACTTGCTTGGCTACCAAAAGCTTCAATAAATCTTGCTCTTTTTTAGACGGCTGTTTATGATTGTGAAAGCAAGTATAATAAATTTTGCCTCGTCCATAAGGCACAGCTACCATCAAAGGCTGTTGGGTTTGTCGGTTTTTCATCAATACTTTCCCTTTGCTAATGCTATGCAATACTGCCCAATTTCCCAAATCGAAATGCACTTTCATATCTCTGCCTAAAATACTTTTTAGCTCACTATCAACGATTTCGGCTGCTACTTCACCTTTTTTGCCATTTGTTTTAAATTTAAATATATTCGGAAAAGCATTTTCTAAAAGTTCATTTGTCAAATCTGAAGCATATAATGTGCCTCCATTTTCTACAAATGTTCTAATATCATAACTTTTTACTTTTGTTTCAGAACCACAATTTAGAAAAAGCATTTGCGGTGTTTCGCTGGTGTTGTATTCGGAAAAGGCAACATTAATACCGCCCAAAATTTGTCCAATATTATCATACTTAGCTGCTGTTACCTGTATGGCATCGCCACTTTGCGTAATTTCTTTTATGCTCATTCTATCTTTATCAGCAGAATTGTAGCATTTGTTGTATCTCCTAAAATCTTCTTTTTTCATATTTGCGTTCATTTGTGCAGTAGCAAACGAAAAGCAGCAAAAATTTAAAATAATGGCTAATAAAAACATTTTAAGTTTCATATTACTGTTCTAGCTTTTGTTTAAAAAAAATACGTTTACATTATCGGCATCTTCTACTTTGCCACCATTTTCTGTCATTATTTTTGGTAGGAACATAAGTATTAATAGAGCAAGATACATATTCAGATTGCTGCGATTTGATTTTGCGACTATCTCCTCTATCGCCATCTCTCAAAAATTTAATAGGCGTATCAATCAACTCATATTCTGGCGTTTGCTCTTGTCCATTTGGCTTAAAACGATTTACATAATACTTAGTTTTTTCAAAAACACTATTCCATTTTGCTGTTTGCGAACTCATTATTACCTCATTGATAGAATTGATAAACATATTGGTATAAATACCTCCATCTTTTTTATCTGTCCATGAAGCTTGCTTATATTGGCTACTGCACGAAATAACTGCACCTTCCGAATATAAAAATAGTTCTTTGAGACGTTTTCCAATATTCGTACTCATTGCATTGTAGCGAGAAGGGCTATCTATATCAATAACGACATTGCAGGCCTCTCCCATAACAAGCGTAAAACGTGCATTTTTGCTCAATAAGTTGCCCATGACTTCTTTTTCGAGCGACATGCCATAGCGTGCGAGGTCATTAGGCGATGCTGCAATTTTGGTAGGGTGAGCCAAAAAGAAATTATATTTGCTAGGCTTATCTCTGTAATTGAAGCCATGACTTGTAGAGTAAAACCAAATCACATCATTTGACTGTGCATCAAGGCTTGAAATAGCTTGTTGTATTTTGCTTTTTTCAAAATTGTTGCCTACCAATTTGACAATATTGGCATTCATACCCGTTTGAGCAGCGATATAATCTACGGCATCTTCTATGAGTTTGACGCTTGCCGAACAGCCTTGTCCAATATCATTGATATTTGTGCCTCCACAAATAATAGCGTGAATGGTTTGGGCTTGCATTGAAAAGCTATAAGTCAGGCAAATAGCCGAAATAGTTATTATTTTTATGAAATTTGATATATACATTTTCTTATTTTTTATGAAATTAATTGAAATTGAGTGCCAAGCACTATTTACATAAATGGATATTTTTTTAAAAACTGTTTATTCTGTTCTGTGAAAGCCGACTATCAACCTATCGCCAATATTTAGTTTGTTAGGATTTTTATAATCGTTCCATTCTTGTAGCATTGCAGTTGTCACCTTCAAATTGTAGGATTTAGATACTTCTTCGGCTATTTTCGAGAGGCTATCGCCATTTTGTGCAATATAGAAAATAGGCGTTTGATTGCTGGTCAAAGACATGTTTTGCAAGCTTGTTGATTCTTTCGGAAACATACTTTCATAAAAAGCTGCTATATCATTGTGTGCGACATCGCTATTTAAGGTTTTAAAAATATTGTTATCATGGTAAAAACGCACAACATCGCAAGATAAAGACAGCAAAATATGTGTTCGTTCTTTTCCATAGACAAACTCTACTGCCATTTTGGGCATAAACAAACACTGTTTTATCAAACTACCTGTGCAATAAGTATCGGTGCTAGTAAGTAGTTGTACTAAAGGCTGTATTTGCTGTTTATTGAGCGTTCTTTCTTCCAAAATTTTGAAATCTTTAAGCGTTGTAGTTTGTTTCTCGTCACTAATAAAAGGCTCAATAGCATACAAACGCACTTGAGTAGCTTTTTCTATGATTTCTTTATTGCGATTGCCGATAGCATCATTTAAAAGCGAATCAAGTACTAATACATCATTTTTATCCTGCTTGTTACTTTTATTATTGCCATCAGGTTGCGTTGTTTTATCCTTTGGCGTTCTTTTGTTAGAGTTGTCTTTCGTTTCATTTTTAGTAGTTTTTTTATTTTTTGTTTTCCTATTATTCTTGCTCTTATCATCTTGTTGTTTGGGATTCTTGTTTTGCTCAGAATTTTGCGTCGTTTTATCTTTATCCTTTTGATTATTCATAGGCACTACTTTGCTATCTGTTTTGAGTTGGCTTTTGGGCATGGTTTCCGTAGTAGTTTTTTGCTCATTGCTATTGATTTGAGCTTGCAAATCATAAGTTATTAGAATTGCAAAAATTACTATTAACATTATTAATTTTTCTTTCATTGTTACAAAAATTTAAAAGTTAGCGTTTGACAAACATCACTTTTTAATATCTTGAGCAAAAAAAAAGTAAGTAGGTGAGCAAAAAAAGGTTATTCTTTTTTTTATAAATCGCTGATTATCAAGGCTTTAGTAAGATTTATTTTTATGAAAATGTTTTTCCTTTTAAATCTAAAAAAGTTTTCCTCAAAAAAACAACATTATTTTTTTTTGAAATTATCTTCATACAACTATCTGATTATCAATGAGTTAGCTATTATACTCGTTTAATAACAGCAATTTCCGCTTTGACTTTTTAATGATAAAAAATTTGTATTTTTGTATTTA
>JBMZCV010000091.1:0-19546 GCA_049613665.1 Chitinophagales bacterium
AAATAGGGCGAGTGTTTATAAAAAAACACCACGAAATTCGACACCCCACCTATCACGTCTTAACAAAAAAAGAAAAACAATCGTAAAAACTCCAATAAACTTGCTTTACAAGGCACTAATTGCACTGTAATATAAGTTTTTAAGGTTTGTTTCATAAAAATGTTATGATAATTTAGGTGGAAGGTATTTTAAAAGTGCCTTCCACCTAAATACTAAAAAAGAACGACACGCCTTTGTTGGTGTTATCACCAACAAGTTGTTACGAAAAAAATACGCTTTAAAATACGCTATTTATCCTTTTAGTTGCTGGTGATAACACACAGCAACGGCAAGAGTTGTCGTTTTTTTGGAATAAAATAACATGTAATAAAAAGGCTAAAATACCAATTACTTATATTACAGTGTACTAATATTAAACAGTTACTCTAAAATTATGATAGTTTAGATTTGACAATGTAAAATTTTTCGGATAAAAAAAAGCATTTTTTTATAGAAATAAAAATTTTAAGTGCCAAATACTGTTTAATAAAATGTTTGATTCATTGCCAATACCTTGAAAATCTGAAAGTTGTTTCGCTTCCGAATATCGAAAGCCCTCCTTGTTTTGCAAATAATTTTATCTCTTTATCACTTTTTTATAATGCACTTGCAAATCATTGAGTTTCAGCACCACAAAATAATGGCCATTGGGCAAAGCCGCATCAGGTTGCCAAACGGCAGTATATTTTTGTGGCGTAAGCAAACGTTCTTCCAAAGTAGCAACTTGCTTTCCTTGCATATCAAAGACCAACAAACTCACTTTTGCTGTCTTAAACACACCATAAAAAATACTAATGCTCTCGGCAAACGGATTGGGTGAAACGCTATAAATCATGCCTTTTTCAATATGCAAATCACGCACCGATGTACCAACATCTATTCCCTCACCATTGATGACAATATCCCAAGTGCCTTCCAACACATTTTGAGCATTTGTTTCTAGCGAAATGATGCGATGACGAGCATCATAAGTGCCAGATTGAATAGAAGCTGCTGCATCGTTGGCAATATCGGTGTCGCCTTCAAAATAAATTTGCGTAATGAGTGTCGGAAAATTCGGTGGCGTAATTTTGAAATGAATATGACTTGGACGATATTGCGAGCCATTGAGATACTTTCCTGGTTTGATGGTTTCAAACATATAAAAACCCTGTGCATTACTCGTCGTGAAACCTCGCAGATTGTAGCCGACATTATCGTAAGTTCCATCTTCGTCAGCGTGCCAAATATCAATAATTGTATTTGGAATAAACTCGGTGCAAGCCAAATTGTGAATGCGACCGCTAATAATCATGCGTTGGCCAGCTTCATAAACGCTTGCAAGTTGTCCATTATCCAAAACAGGCGGATTGTCGGTATAAAAAGGCCCTTCACCATAATAGTCTAAAGTCGTTTCGTTGCAGTCTGGCAAAGGTTTTTTAGCTTGCGTTTTTAAGCTGGGCAAACTAGCTAAACCTAAAGTTGCTAAAGCGGTATTTTTGAGAAACTGACGGCGATTTTTTTGATTTTTTTTGCTCATTTTTTGATTTTTTTTGCTAAATGATAACATTATAACGCAAAATTAGGCAAAACTGTATTCAAAAAGTGGGTACTTTTCCGCTTAAAAATGGTACTTTTTCGTTAATTTTTAGTAACATTTACATCTAAACATTGAGTAACAGGACAAGTAGCTGGGCAAGTGATAGGCGAAATACATAAATCATCAATGGCAATTCCTTTTTTAGCAATAGTAGGATTAAAATCATTGTTGGTTTGACTAAAAAGGAAGCGATAATCGCCACTTTCAGGCACTGTATAAGTATATGTATCCGTTTGCCAATTTAGATTTGACCACAAAGTACTAGGTGCTAATGTCAAAAAAGATGCTCCAAAAGTATTATCAGATCCAGGAGGATCTATTTCAAGTACAAATTCAGCTTCTTCTTGTGGATTAGGAACAGACCATGAGGCTGCCGAAAAAGATATTTCAAAACAATCGCCAGCGACTAATCCAGTAAGTAAAACTCTAGCACAATAGGCATCTGCAGGAAACCAAATAAAATAATCTCCTTCTGGATTATTGACATTATCAGCACTATCATCTATCCAATAGCCATCTGGACACGGGCCAGGGTCAGCAGGACAAGAATAATCCATATACCAATTAGGAATTATTTCTGAGTTTTTTGGCAAAGGTTCGGCAGGGTTTCCCTCAAAAGTTTCTTGAAAAAGTGCTGCTCCTGGGTCTTCAAAACCTGAATTACTGACTACTCCATTAGTACAAGTTTGTGCTATTGCTGCGTTTTGCAAAAAAAATAAAATGGTAAAAGAAAACAAACAAAGTTGTATAATATTTTTCATTTCTTATCAAGTTTATTTAATTAATAAATATTTTCACATTATTGTTATAAATCATGTAATATTTATTAAAAGGCAAATATTAAGCCATAAAACCAAGAATAAGACTTTTGCATGACAGAAATGTACTTTTCCGCTTAAAAATGGTATTTTTCCGCAATACTCTTGCGAAATTTTGTGGGTGAAATACCTGTTTCTTTTTTAAAAAACTTGACGAAATAAGAATAATCGTTAAATTCGAGTGCATAAGCCACTTCCTTACAACTCATTTTCGAGTGCAATAGCAATCTTTTTGCTTCCAAACTAATACGCTCTTTTATCATCTGGCTAGGTGTTTTCGTAAATTGCTTTTTTACCAATGTATTCAAATAATCTGCCGAAATAAACAACATATCAGCATATTCATTTACTCTCTTTTTTGTTTTAAAATGTTCTTCTAGCAAAAAACGAAATGCTAAAGCTTTATTATTTTTGTATTTGTCGGCTATATTTTCTTCAAAAAAAGCTTGGCATTTCAGAATAAGAATTTTTAAATAATGATGTAACAACAAAATATCTTTATTTTCTTGCGTATAATCTTGATACATAGCGTTTAAAACATGTAAATAAGCACTATATTCTTGTTTCGACAAATTGATGGCAGGCACGGTTTTGTTGAGATAAAAAAGATGCAAAATCATATTGCGAATCATGGGCTGTTCTTCTTCTGCAAAAATACCTTCTGAAAATAGCACGACAAAGCCAGTAGAAACCAAATCTCTATGCACAAAATGGACTTGATTTGGGGCAACAAAATGCAAACTTCGGTCTTCGATGTCGTAATTCTCAAAATCAATGAGATGCTCGCCACCACCTTTTGTGAAAAAAAACAACTCGAAAAAAGTGTGTCGATGTGGATTGAAAGGGGCAATATCTTTCCGCTCTTCTAGCCGCAACATTCTAAAATATTTTCGTTGAGCAAAATTTACCTTGTGATTATACGTTTTTACAATTACTTTCTTTGTCATAATATTTCTGTTTTCATATCAACTTTTACTTTTTTACCAAAAAAAGCAAAAGTTCATTTAAATAACGAAGTAATATTGCTACTTCGTTGTTTTCATATTTTTTCCAATATCATTTTTTCCGAAAAAAAACATCTTTTTTGGATATTGCTATCGTTTTTTATAACTTGAAAAAAAAATTATAATTATTCAAAAAAATAAAGCTATGAAACGACAAATAATGCTAATTTTATGTTTATTTTTTGCTTTTCAAAGCTATCTTACTGCTCAAAGCGAATACGAAAACAAAGACTTTGAAGAGTGGACGTATGACACCGCAGGCGAGTATTATGAGCCGAATGGCTATTGGGCAACCATCAATCCAATTTCAAAATTGGGGCCATTTGCACCTGTCACGACTTTCAGAGAAACCGAAGATGTGTATAGCGGAACGTATGCCGTAAAACTCGTAACAGGTACTTTCGGCACGCTTCCAGTAGCAGGAACGCTGGCAACAGGCTACTTCGATTCGAGCGTTTTGATTCCTACAAATGCTTTGAAAATTGGTGTTCCTTTTACCGAAAAGCCGATAAAAATAAGCGGCTATTACAAATATTTGCCTGAAAATGGCGACTCGGCAGTCATCGTTTCTAGGCTTTCAAAATATATTGATGGTGAGCAAGTTATTTTGGCTGAAGCAGGTTTTTTGATAGAAGAAACCGTCAATGAATATACTTATTTTGAAGCAGAATACGAATATTTTTCTAGCGAAATGCCTGATTCTATGATGACGATATTTACATCAAGTGCTGGTGCTGCCGATTTTGTTGCTGCCGAAGGAAGCACGTTGTATATCGACGAAATTGCTTTGGAATATAACACTGGTGTAAAAGATTTTTTGATGCCAGATGTTGATGTCAATATTTTTCCAAACCCTGCTCAAAATAAAATACAACTTGCTTTGAGACAGCCTTTTATAAATGCTGAATTTATTATATCTAATATAGAAGGCAGAGTTGTAAAACGCTTTAATTTGAATGAAAAAACACTACACGAATTTGATATTAGCGATTTGCCACGAGGTATTTATGCTTATCAAATTATAGAGAACAAATTGCAACTTATTCATGGTGGAAAGTTGCAAATAAATCGTAACAATTAATTTTTTTACTCAACAAAACTTATTTTTACTTTTAAGAAATGCGAAAAGGAAACGATAAACTCAAAAAATTTGCAGAAATAGCCAAGATGCCTCATGTTTTTCAAAACTTAAATTGGCTAGAGCCTGTATTGACCAATAGCGACAAAAAAGTGGTTGATTATAAGGGAAAATGGCATAGTGATTTTTTTAAAAATGACAATCCAATTGTGCTAGAATTGGCTTGCGGATATGCAGAATATACGGTAGCTATTGCGGAGCGTTTTCCGAATAAAAATGTCATTGGCATTGATATGAAAGGCAATAGATTATGGACAGGAGCGAAATATTTGATGCAAAATAATCATACAAATGCGGCTTTTATCCGTTCCAATATCGACTTGTTGTATCGTTATTTTGACGAAAATGAAGTGAGCGAAATTTGGATTCCTTTTGCCGACCCTCAGCGAAAAAAGCAACGCAAATGTTTGACAGCCGAATTATTTTTGCCGATGTATCGCAAAATTTTGAAGCCAGAAGGGTGTGTGCATCTCAAAACCGATAGCGACTTGTTGTATGAATATACTTTGGAAATGGTGGAAAAACACGGTTTGAAAGTGTTGAAAAACTATCCAGATTTGTATAGTGTGGATTTTGAAAATGAATTGTTGAATGTGAAAACACGCTACGAAAAGCAGAATCCTAGCGGCTCTGATACGATAAAATACTTACAATTTACATTCTAAATAAAAAAATGGTGGGCATAAAACCCACCATTTTTCATACATCTAAGTAGTTGGACAGAACTTCTCGTTGAAGCTAACACACTGATTATCAATGCGTTAGCAACGAATCGACCGTTTATTTAATAGTGCTTGGCACTTATTTATACAAATTACTCGCTTTTTTTACCAACTCAACAAATTCTTTTCGATAGTTTTCGGTGTCTTTTCCTTTCGCTTTTTCAGCTAATTTTTCGACTTTCGAAAAAGAGCTTTTACCTTTATATTGAGAGTCTTGCAAGAGCATTCCAAACATAGAAACAGAAGTTGCAAAACGCAAATTTTCACTCGATTGAGCAATAGGCATTTTGTCTTCACGCTTCAATACTTGCTCAAATTTTTTGTTGTAATGTGTGTTCGCAAATTTCTTACTCGTTTCTTCATTTGGCTCTTTATATCGCATTTTTACCGTAAAAACTTCGCTTGACTTTTCGGCTATTTCAGTCATTTTGCCATCTTTTTGATATTTCAAAGCATCAACTTTTGTTTCGTCATAATCTGGCTTTGTTTTTTCAATTGCTTTTTTATTTTTATCTGTATTATCCTTTTTATCAGCTATTTTTGTCGCATTTTTAGGCAATTTATTTCCTGTTGGCACAATTTCATACAAAGCCGTAACGCTGTGTCCTGCACCCATTTCGCCTGCATCTTTCGTATCGTCATTAAAATCTTCGGCCGCCAACACACGATTCACATAGCCTATCAAACGATAGCCAGCAACTTGCTTGGGATTGAACTCTATTTGCAATTTTACATCTTTTGCTATCGTATTCAAAGTGCCATACATTTCTTTCACTAACACTTTTTCGGCTTCTTTGATATTGTCGATAAAAGCATAATTTCCGTTGCCGTGATTGCTCAATTTTTCCATTTTTGCATCTTGATAATTGTTGCCGCTTCCAAAGCCCAAAATAGATAAGAAAATGCCTGTTTTGCGTTTTTCTTCTATCAATTTTACTAAGCCATCATTGCTCGAAACGCCTACATTAAAATCGCCATCGGTAGCCAAAATGACACGGTTATTTCCATTTTCAATAAAATTTTGTTTCGCCAATTTGTAAGCCAATTTGATGCCTGCTCCGCCAGCCGTAGAACCGCCAGCCTGCAAACTGTTTAAAGCATCAAAAATTGCTTTTTTGTTATTACCTGCTGTTGGTGGCAAAACTTCGCCTGCCGCACCTGCATATACTACGATAGAAACTCTATCTTTTTCGGTCAGTTCATTGACCAACAATTTGAAACCTTCTTTTAACAATGGCAATTTGTCTGACGCATTCATCGAGCCAGATACATCGAGCAAGAATGTAAGATTTTGAGCAGGCACATCTTTTTTAGTCAAAGTTTTTCCTTGCAAACCTACAAGAGCCAAATAATGGTCGCTTTCCCACGGACAATCAGCCATTTCTACCGAAACCGAAAAAGGGTGTCCACTTTTGGGTTGTGGATAATCATATTGAAAATAATTTATCATTTCTTCAATACGAATATCGTTTGGGCGTGGCTTTTGGCTATTATTAATTTTAGAACGCATATTGGTATAAGCAGCCTTATCTACATCAATGCTAAAAGTAGAAAGTGGGTCGGTTTTAATGCTTTCAAAATGGTTTTCTATGAGCTTATTTCGCTCTTCGGCTAGTTTTCTTGCTTTTTCTTGCTTTAGTTCGGCTAGTTTTCTTGCTTTTTCTTGTGCTAATTCATACTCTTTCTGCAAAATTGGCTGTTCTAATTCATATGCTTTTCGCAAAATTTCTTGCTTTTTTTGTCCCAATTTTTCTCCTTTAGCTTCCTCTAATTTTGCTAATAATTTAATATATTTTCGTGGCATATTATTTTTCTTAGCTTTTTCTACCTTTATATCATCAACATAATAATCTGTATCGCTATCTTTCGAATTTTGTACGCTTACCGCTTGCGAAGCGATAGAACCCACTTCACGAGTAGGCAAATTGGCAATATCCTCTTTTGTAAGGGTGCTACCTGTACTCGTTTTGTCAGCAGGAATATTGAGTGGTATATAAGCAGACGGCGGTGCTGGTGCAGAAGTAGGTACTGGTGGTCTCATTTGTCGTGGTGGTGGACTTGGACGTGGTGCAGGCCCACGATTAACACTAGGTGATGCGTAATTTTTTGAAGGAGCACCTTGCCTTGCCATTGTTTTTTTTCTCTTACTTTTTTTAGCTTGTCGTGTAGGAGTGCTATAAGATATTACTTCAACTGCTTGCAAAAGTTCTGCTTCTTCTTGCAAAGCAACATCTAGTTCATTCCATGTTGGTGCTACAAAAACTATTTGTCTTTTATAACCAACATATGAAAAAGTTAATTTAATGATATTATTCGGAACTTCTAAACTATAAAGTCCATCAAAATCTGTGTTTGTTCCAGTTAATGTGCCATTAATAATTGTAAAAATATTGATAAACGGAAGAGGTTCACCTGTTTCGGCATCGGTTACTTTTCCGTAGATAGTTCTCATTTGTTGGTTTTGTGCTTGCACAAATAGAAACATACAAACCAACATACTCAAAGAGAGTAAAATTTTTGCTTTCATAATATATTGTTTTTTTTAAGATGAAAAAAGGAGCGTTTTTTTATTGCGTTACATTTTTTTGAAAAACGCTGAAAAACAAGAATAAAGTATAGATTTGTTGCAAAATACATATTTGAAAAAGCGAAAGCAAAGACTTTTTTTACGATTTATCGGCCAAAAATGCTTGCGTCTTTGTTTTTTCGTAAATTTGTGTTTCTTTAGAAAAAATACAACTATCATATATGAGCGTCATCAAAAAGCAAGGAATTTATTCCACCTTATTTCTATATATCGGCTTGATTATCGGTTTTGCCAACAGCGTCATTTTGTTTCCAAAAATAGTAGGAGCAGAAATTTATGGACTGACGCAATGGTTGTTGGCATTAACTTCTGTATTGGTTTTTGTGGGCAATATGGGCATTCCCAATGCTACCATTCGCTTTTTTCCATATTTCAAAGATGAAGAGAAACAACATCAAGGATTTTTAGGTTTCACTGTTTTGCTGTCATTAGTTGGGGCGGCTTTAGCTACTTTTATTATTTTATTTTTTCAAGATGCGGTGCTAGAACATTTTAGTAGCGAAAAAAGTGGGCAACTCGCCGCCGATTATTATTATTTGGTTGTGCCTTTGCTCATTTTTATGCTCTATTTTGAGGTGTTTCGTGCCTATTCAAAAGCATTGTATAAAGCTAGTATTCCTATTTTTTTAGATGAAGTAGTATCACGTCTTGTAGATACTTTTTTGTTAGTAGTTTATTTTTTTCGGCTTTTGTCTTTAGATTGGTTTTTAATACTGTTTACTGCAAAATTTTTGCTCAAACTTCTTTTTCTTATCATTTATCTCAAAAAAGAAGGGCAGTTATTTTTACGGCCGCAAATGTCTTTGTTTAAAGGTGAGCGATTTCGTGAAATGACACAATATAGTGCTTTCACATTTTTGGCAGGTATTGGTGGAAAAATCACGAGAAAAGTAGATATATTAATGCTTTCTTCGTTTGTAAGCCTTTCAGCAGCAGGTATTTATGCGGTTTTCTTTTTTATTATGAATGTTGTTAGTTTTCCACATCGTGGTTTGTCGGCTATTGCACCTTCGGTGGTAGCACAGGCTTGGAAAGACAATGATAAAGCGACAATCTTGAAGGTGTATCGCAAAACAGCTTTGAATAGTTTGGTGGCAGGCTTATTTATTTTTGTTGTTATTTGGGCAAACCTTCACAATTTGATAGGAATTTTGGGTGAGCAATACGAAAAAGGTATGTGGGCTGCCGTTTTTTTAGGGCTTTCAAAATTGGCAATGATTAGCACAGGTATTAGCGGAGCTATCATCATCAATTCAAAATATTATCGTTTCGATTTGCTTTTCAAAGTAGCAACTATCATTTTGACTGTTACGACAAATTACTTGCTTATTCCGCCTTTAGGCATTTTAGGTGCGGCTTTGGCTACTTTTATTACCGTTTGTATTGGAAGTTTTTTGAGTTTTTTGTTTATTTTAGTAAAAATGGGCATTCAGCCTTTTTCTATACAAACCGTAAAAGCTATTTTGTTGGCATTTTTGGCTTTAGCTATTCACATTGCGATGCCTAGTGTTGCTTCTTTTTTCGAGCAAAATCATTTTATGTACTATATCATTGATGGCATTTTACGAACAGCAATAGTGGGTGGCTTATTTTTTGGTTTGATGTTATCCTTCAATATTTCGCCAGATATTACGGCTTTAGTCAATAAAAATATGAAGAAAATAAAAGGGAAGCTGGGTTAAGAAAAGCTTTTTGCTTTTTAAATGCTTTTTGGCTACCTTTGTTTAAGTAACGCTCAAAAAATAACTTCCTTATTTGCGTTTGACATTTTCTGACCTAACTTCGTTGAAAAGCCTCGCCATAGCTATGGCTATGACTGTGTTTTTCGCCTTGTAGCTCAAAAAATCTCTGCCTCAAATCGTGAACTTATTTTTTTACTGTTTCTAAAAGCAAAAAAGTTTGATGAATTAACTAAAATTCAAAAAATTCAGTTTCAACACTTATGAAAAACAAAAAACACACTTCGCCAACGATATTTTTCATGCACATTCCGAAAACGGCTGGCACAACTTTGAGTAATATCATCAAAAGAGAATATAAAGAAAGTGATATTGGTATGGCCTATCCTCGCAAAACGGATATGAGCAAATTTGATACTTTGTTTGCCGAAAAACAATTTAAAATTGTGTTGGGACACTACAAATTTGGCTTTCATCAGTTGGCGAAAGACAATTTTGTGTATGTTACTTTTTTGCGAAACCCTGTAAAACGAACTATCTCGCACTACAAACATTTTGTTAAGCAAACGCATAGAAAGCATTTACTAGAAAAATATACTAATTTAGAAGCTTTTGCAACAAGTCCGTGGGGTTCAAACTTTCAAACCAAATATTTTGCTGGACTCCAAGAAGAAGCCTTTTTAGAACAGCAAGATAAAGCGTTGCAGATGGCCAAACAAAACTTGAAACAACATATTGAGTGTTTGGGCATTACTGAAAAATTTGACGAATCTTTAGTACTCATGCAGCCTATTTTGGAGTGGAAAAACATTAATTATGTACGACAAAATGTAGGGCAAGGTATGGTTTCAAAGTATTTTAAACCAGAAAAAAAAGCAACAGCAGCAAAATTTTCGGAACAAACCATAGCTATTATCAAAGAAAACAATCAGTTAGATATAGCATTGTATAATTTTGCAGTAGCTTTATTTGAAGAAAGAACTCGAAAAATGCCTAATTTTGAAGAGCGAGTGAAAAAATTTAAACAAAAAAATGATTTTATTCAACGATACTTTCCTATCTATCCTTATTACACAAAAGCTAAAAAAATACTAACAAGAAATTAAACTTGGGTGTGTAGAAATACAATGCTGAATTTTGGCTCTTCTATTTGCTTCTTTATTGCCTATCAAAAGATAAAATTTAAAAAAACACTAATATTCAATGTCTTTTTTTCGTTAAAAATCCAACTAACAATAACCAAATGCTAACTTAATATGTTTAGAGTTTAAATAATCAGAAATTTTAACCTTGTTAAGTAGTCGTTCAGTAGTTTTTGGGCATTTCAACACAAGAAATGTCAATGCGTTAGCCACTAAACGAATACTTTGTTAAATAGTACTTGGTACTTAAAAAGCTAAACATCTTCTAAACTTTTTAAATTATTACATCAAAACAAAAAAATATTATGCAAAGAATAGTGTTTATATTGCTTCTTTTTGCTTCTAGCTATTCGGCACAAGCCGCCTACATGCTACTGCAAATGGACGATACTCAAAAAGACCATCTCAAAGCTTATGGTATTGCTTTTTATGCTATCGAACAAGGAATGCCTGTCGATTGGCTCTTAAATTATCGTGGTGGTAGTTTTGCTTTTCAATATATCGCACCGCTAGAAGCCGAGTGCAAAGTGCGTGGCGTAAGCTATGAAGTAGTGCCAGATGCAAAATATACGAGCATTTTGCAAAAAATCGCTCACCCAGAAGAGAATATGGACGTAGTAAAACTCGAAAAAGCACCTAAAATTGCCGTTTATTCGCCAAAAGACAAGCCGCATCACCCAGATTTGCCGTGGGACGATGCCGTAACTTTGGTTTTGAACTATGCCGAAATTCCTTTCGACATCATTTATGACGAAGAGGTGCTAAACGACCTTATTAGTAAATATGATTGGGTGCATTTGCATCACGAAGATTTTACGGGCCAATATGGTCGTTTTTATGCTTCGTATCGAAATGCTCCGTGGTATCAAGACCAAGTGAAATATGAGGAAATCAAAGCAAAAGAATTGGGCTACAAAAAAGTATCTCAAATGAAACTTGCCGTTACCAAAAAAATAAAAGAATATGTAGCTGGTGGTGGTTTTATGTTTGCGATGTGTTCGGCTACCGATACCTATGATATTGCTCTGGCTTCTGAAGGCACAGATATTTGCGACCGTATGTTTGATGGCGATAGCCCAGACCCTTCAGCAGAAAGTAAGCTACATTACGACCGTTGTTTTGCATTTCACAACTTCAAGTTGAGCAAAAATCCTATGGAATATGAGTTTTCGAGCATTGATGCAACGAAAGGCCGCAAAATTCCCGAAAATTTAGACTATTTTTCGTTATTTGAGTTTTCCGCCAAGTGGGACGCTATTCCGACTATGCTCACACAATGTCACACCAAAACGATTAAAGGTTTTATGGGGCAAACAACTTCTTTCAAAAAGAAATATGTGAAATCTGATGTTTTGGTCATGGGCGAAAACAAAGCTGGACAAGAGGTTCGATACATTCATAGCGAGTTTGGCAAAGGCTTTTGGACATTTTATGGCGGCCACGACCCAGAAGATTATCGTCATTTTGTAGGCGAGCCAGCCACAGACCTCAATTTGCACCCTAATTCTCCAGGCTATCGCCTCATCTTGAACAATGTATTGTTTCCTGCTGCTAAGAAAAAGAAGCAGAAAACGTAGAATAAAGTAAAATAACTATGAATATTGAACTTAGAAAATATAAAATCATAGAAGAACTCATGAAAATTTCTGATGAAAGCATCTTAGTTAAATTAGAAATTATGTTGAAAAACTATATGACTAATCAAGAAACTATTAAACATCTTGTGAAACCTATGCGAACTACTTTGGATATTGACGTTTTAATAAAAGAACAAAAATATCAAGGAGCAAATAAAGCTTTTATTGATGGTTTGATAGATGAAATGGCCATTGAAACGCCACTTGAGGAATTGTTAAAGATATTGGAAAATGAATAGATACGTTTTAGATACTAATATTCTCATAATCTATATTAGAGATAAACAAATAAAACAATTTGTTGAAGAAAAATATCATCCCTTTGACCCACCTAACCTTCCTCTCGTTTCTATTGTTTCGGTTGGAGAGTTAAAAGCCTTTGCTTTGATGAATAAATGGGGAAATAAACGACTTTCTAAAATAGAAACTTTCTTAGAGCAAGCAATAATAACAGATATTAATTCTAGAGACATCATAAATAAATATGCCGAAATAGATGCTTTTAGTCAAGGAAGATTAGAAAATAAGCCTTTAGGGTTAAGTGCTAGAAATATGGGTAAAAATGATATTTGGATTGCTGCAACTGCATCTGTTACTGATTCAATTTTATTAACTACTGATAGAGATTTTATCCATTTAAACGCTATATTTTGTCAAATAGAAAAAATTTCTTTAGCTTCTATAAAATAATCTATTTTTTTTCACATCAAAAAAGCTTTAACCAAAAGCAAGCAAAAAACGCTTATTTTGGTTAAAGCTTCTTTTTTTTTCGCAAAAAAATAAAACCAAACAAAAATGCAAATATACATTTCTCCTTACCAAAAAAACTGGCCCGTTTTATTTGAAATAGAACAGCAAAAAATTCTTGCAAATAGTAGCAACATCATAGCGGCCGTTGAACATATCGGCAGCACGGCAGTCGTTGGTTTGCCTGCAAAACCTATTATTGATATACTTGTTGGCCTTCACAATTTTGAGCAAGATGCAGCTAAACTTGTGCAAGATATGATAGCCGCAGACTATTTTTACAACGATAAATATGAGCATCTTATGCCTTATCGTCGTTTTTTTCAGGCCAAAGAACTAGCTGCCCAAAAATGTAATATTCATTGCGTGCAGATAAATGGCGAATTTTGGAATAGGCATATTATGTTTAGAAATTATTTGCGACAGCACGATGAAAAAAGAGATGCTTATTGCCAACACAAAATAGAATTGGCTCAACGAGATTGGGTAGATACAGCCGATTATGCAGGAGCAAAAACGGCTTTTATCAGAAATATGGAAGCAGAAGCAAAGCTTTTTTTAAAGTAAAGTAATGCCTATTTTGCTAAAAAAAGGTCTTATGAAAAAGGCATAGCCAATATTCATAAGACCTAAACAGTTACCTTATTTTTTTATAAAAAAACTACCTAGCATAAGTAATTGCTCGCTTTTCACGAATAACCGTTACTTTTATTTGGCCAGGATAGTGCATTTCATTCTGAATTTTTTGAGAAATAACAAATGAGAGTTCTTCTGCTTTTGCGTCAGCTACTCGCTCGCTCTCCACAATAACACGCAACTCACGGCCAGCTTGAATAGCATACGCTTTTTCGACACCATCATATGAGCAAGCCAAAGATTCGAGGTCGGAAATGCGTTTGAGATAAGTTTCCAAAATTTCACGTCTAGCACCAGGTCTAGCTCCTGAAATAGCATCACAAGCTTGCACAATAGGCGAAATCAAATAAGTCATTTCTATCTCGTCGTGATGTGCTCCTACGGCATTGCAAACAGCAGGATGTTCCTTATATTTTTCAGTCAATTTCAGTCCCAAAAGAGCGTGCGACAATTCTGTATCTTCTTCTGGCACTTTCCCAATATCGTGTAGCAAACCTGCACGTTTAGCAAGCTTCACATTGTTGCTACTCAAGCCAAGTTCAGCAGCCATGAGTGCACACAATTTTGCGGTTTCGATGGAGTGTTGTAGCAAATTTTGACCATAAGAAGAGCGAAAACGCATACGGCCAACTGAGCGAATGAGTGCAGGATTCATACCATGAATATTCAAATCAATAACCGTTCTTTCGCCTATTTCAATAATTTGCTGTTCGAGTTGTCGGCGAGTTTTGGCTACAACTTCCTCAATTCTTGCAGGGTGAATGCGGCCATCTGTGACCAATCTTTGGAGCGAAAGGCGAGCAATTTCACGCCTAACAGGGTCATAACCAGAAATAACAATAGCCTCTGGCGTATCATCAACGATAATTTCGACACCTGTTTGAGCCTCTAAAGCACGAATATTTCGGCCTTCTCGCCCAATGATTTGCCCTTTTATATCATCGCTTTCCAAATTAAATACTGAAACTGTATTTTCGATAGTGTGCTCGGCAGCAGTACGTTGTATCGTTTGAATAATAATCTTTTTAGCCTCCTTATTGGCCTTTTGTTTTGCCTCGTCTATCACCTCTTTAATGTGCGACATAGCCTCAGTTTCAGCAGCCGATACCATTTTGCTAATCAATTGTTGTTTTGCTTCTTCTGCCGTTTGCCCAGCCATTTTTTCCAATTGTTTTTGGAGGTCACTATCAGCTTTTCTTGCTTTTTTATCTATTTCTTTTAAGCGTTGTGAGATTTTGTTTTTCTCTATATCTATATCTTTATGTTTTTTGTTAAGTAATCCAAGCTGTTTATCAAGATTGAGTTTTACCCTTTCGGTTTCTTGCTCTTTTTTGTATAAACTATCTTGTTTTTGTTTAAAATTATTTTCTTTCTGTTTTAGCTTTCGTTCAATATCGTCATTTTTTTTTCTATGTTGCGTTGCATATTTATTGGCATCTCGCCTCAATTTTTGTGCTTTTGTTTCTGCCTCCGACAAAATTTGTTTTTGGTTCGTTTCTGCTTCCGATATTATATTTAATTTTATTTGTTCTGCTTCAGTTTTAGCCGTTTCAAGCAAATCTGCATTCATGCGAATAGCTGCATTTTGCCCTATAAAAAAACCTAAGCCGATGCCTATGATTGCTAAAACAAGAACAATTAATATTTGTGTTAAATCCATAAATTTATTATTTATTTATATAATAGAGTAGATTATTGTTGTTCTCATTTCTCGTATTTGTTGCGTTTTTCTGCATTTTGCGAAAAGTAATGATAATAACTTTTTCAGATGAAATTATACAATTACTAGCGTATTTTTTTTGTAAAAAAACAAGCAACCTTTTATTTTTTTCAAATTTTATTTTTTTTGTTATAAAAAAAGATTTTTACGTCTTATAAAGATGTGTTTATTATGCCATTTTAACAAATTTTTGTTAAAAAAAGCATGATTTTTCTTGAAAAAACAAAACTTGCACGTCTCTTACAAGCAAAAAGGGAATTACATTAAGATTGTTTTGAATGTTTTTGTAGGAGTTTTATCAAAAAAAAGAGTTTTTTTTGGTAAGATATGAAAATAGCAACTTTTTGTTTGCTATTAGGTAAAATAAAAATTTATGAAAAGCAAAATGTGAAAAAATAATTAATTGAGTAAAATATTCTAAACTTTACGAAAGTTAACAAATCAAAATATTTGATATTAAAAAAGCTTTTTTGACTGTTATAAATAACTAGACAAAACTAAGCTGACATTTCGTTGAGGCTAACACCTTGATTATCAATACGTTTTAGCAGCGAATCGACATCTCATTAAATAGTGCTTGATATTTAATGGTAAAAACAAAAGGTTTGGAAGGAAAAAGACGGTTTATTTTATCAAAGGATAGCAATAAAATATCCGATTGAGGAAGCTAATACACTCATTTTCAAGGCATCAACAACCAAAAAAATTAAATTAATATTTGCACTAATCCTTCTCCAAAAAATGTGTCAAAATGTCATCTAGCTGATTTAGTTTTTCTTTCAAATCCGTATCTTCTTGTTTCAGGCTAGTTTCTATTTTTAGCAAATCGGTGCAAAGTAGCAAAGCTGTCATTGCCAAATAATCTTGCTTATCGGTTGCTCCATATGTCTCCGTCAATTCTTTCATCTTTTGCTTTATCAACTTGGCAGCTTTTCGCACAACTTCCTCCTCTTTCGGAGCTACTTTTAGGCGATATGGTCTATCGGCTATAATGACTTTTATATTTATCGTTCTACTCATCGTTTTTTTATAAATAAATGGGTTAATATTTTTTAATTTCTATATGTTAAGCATTGACATACAGCGGTCTATCTCTTTTATCATATCATTAATCGTAGCTTTCAGTTCGCTTTGTTCATCTTTATCTAAGCTAACTGTTTTTGTTAGTTTCAAATGTTTTATTTGCTCTTGCAGCTCTTTTATGGTTTCATTTTGCTCTTGAATTTGCTGCGACATTTGTTTCTCTCGCTCTAAAACTTGAATATATCTTTGTTCCAATTGCATTTGGTTGTCCAAGATATGCCCAATTTTGCCTAAAATGCTATCTACTTGTATCGAAAGTTTACTCATATTTTTTTGGTCAAGTGATGGTTTTGATTTTTATATAATAAGGGTTTTTCTTTTTTAAAAGAAAGAAGAAATGACATATTTTTTAGCCAAAAGCATCAAATACAAAAAGTTATGAGCTATCGTTTTTTAGAAATATGTCATTTCTATCAGTCGTTATTGAAAACAATATCTATCGAATTTCAGCACTCAATTGTTTCTGAAAATTCGTTATCATTTTCTTCATCATTTTATCTATTTCTTTATCCGTCAAAGTTTTATTTGCGTCTTGAAAAACAAAACTTACCGCATAAGATTTTTTGCCTTTGCCGAGTTTTTGCTCATCTTCATACACATCAAACAAATTGACAGCTTGCAAGAGTTTTCGGCCTGTTTTTGTGGCTATTTGCTCTATTTTTCCGAAGTCGATATTGCTATCTAACAACAAAGCCAAATCTCTGCGAACTTTAGGATATTTCGTGATGCCTTTGAAATTCGTTTTTTGGTGTTTCAAAAATTCGATAATCGTATCCCACTGAAAATCAGCGTAAAATACCTTTTGTTTGATGCCCATTTTGCGAGAAACAGCCGTTGCTACCTGCCCAAAAAATACCAATTCTTTTTTGCGAGATGTATATTTCAAGCCGTAAGCCATATTTTCATCATTCAAATGTTTAGCTTGCACATTGTTGAACAATCCTAGCATTCGCAACACTTGATTGACAATAGCTTTCAAGTCGAAAAAATCGTAAGCCATTTCAGCCGTATTTCTCCAACTTTCTTGCTGCTTGTTGCCTGTCAAATAAAGTGTAATGTGTCGATTTTCCGTATAATTTTGCTGTCCGTCTTTCTCGAAACGGCCATAAGTACGCCCAAATTCAAACAACTGCAAATCGGTGTTTTGATAGTTTTGATTGTGTGCCACAACTTCCAAACCAGAATATAACATTTTGTTTCGCAAGCTATTCAAATCTGCATTCAAGCTATTGAGCAAAGGAATAACAGCTTTGTTTTCTTCTGCATAATAGTTGATATTTGAAATAGAAGTGCCCATGATTTCATAAAAACCATTGCTCACCAAAAAGTCGGCTACACGATTGAAAACAGCTATTTTATTTGGCTTTTCGGTATATGCCAAAGCCGTTTTTAGCTGTGGCGGAAAAGCGATATTGTTGAAACCATAAATGCGTGTGATTTCTTCGATAATATCTATTTCTCGCAACACATCAGCCTTGTTTGTAGGCACTGCAACTGTCAAACTAGCTTCGTCTTCGCTCAAAATATCCATTTCCAAAGCCGTCAAAATATTTTTGATTTCGGCAGGCGAAATGTTCACACCCATCAAAGTCTCTACACGCTTGTAACGCACTTGAATTTGCGGTTTTTCTATTTTTTGTGGATAAATATCTACAATATTTGACGAAACTTGGCCGCCAGCTACTTCTTTTATCAACAAAGCAGCACGTTTCAAAGCGTAAAGTGTACCATTTGGATCAACGCCTTTTTCAAATCTCGTAGCTGCATCTGTGCGTAACAAATGATGCGTTGCTGTTTGTCTAAGGCTAATGGCTTCAAAACAAGCACTTTCTAAGAAAATATGTTTTGTTTCATCGGTAACGCCAGATGTGATGCCACCAAAAACGCCAGCTATACACATCGGTTCGCTATTGCCGTTGCAAATCATCAAATCTGAGGCTTGCAATTTGCGTTCTATCTCGTCTAAAGTGACGAAAGCCGTATCTTTGTCTAAGTTTTTGACGATAACTTGCTTTCCTGTTACTTTTTCGGCATCGAAAGCGTGCAAAGGCTGCCCCAATTCGTGCAAAATAAAATTGGTAACATCTACGATATTGTTGATTGGTCGCACACCAATGGCATTCAATTTTTCTTGCAACCATTCAGGCGATTCTTTCACTTCAATATTCGAGATGCTAAGGCCTGCATAGCGTGGGCAAGCTGCTTGGTTTTCTACCGAAACCGCTATTTCTAAATCGTTGTTGTCTATCGCAAAATTGACTACCGAAGGCATATTTACTTCGCCAGCGAAAGCATGATTGACACGCAAAGCAGCGGCCAAATCTTTGGCTACTCCAATGTGTCCAGTCGCATCGGAGCGGTTTGGTGTCAAGCCTATTTCAATGATGTAATCTTCCTTGATGTCGAATACCTCTTTGGCTGGCGTACCTACGGCAATATTGGCATCTAATACCATGATTCCGTCGTGACTCGAGCCTACGCCTATTTCGTCTTCCGCACAAATCATGCCTAGCGATACTTCGCCTCTTATTTTTCCTTTTTTAATTTTAAAAGCTTCGCCACTTGATGGATAAAGCATAGTGCCGACTGTGGCGACAATCACTTTTTGGCCAGCAGCTACATTAGGAGCTCCGCAAACAATTTGTAAATCTTCGCCATTTCCTACATCAACTGTCGTTACTCTCAATCGGTCGGCATTTGGGTGTTGCTCCGCACTTTTGACTTCGCCAACAACCAAACCAAACAAACCACCTTCTATGCTTTGCGTTTTTTCGATACCTTCTACTTCTAGGCCAATATCTGTCAATATTTCGCCTGCTTTTTCGGCAGTCAAATCAATGTTTAAGTAGTCTTTGAGCCAATTATAAGAAATTTTCATATTTTTTTCTTCTTATTGTAATAAATGTTTAGACCAATTTTAATATTTATGTCATTGTTGGTGTTATCACCATAGCCGTCAAGTTAGTTAAAAAGCTGAATGTTATGATACCCCAAAGGGGTAATATATTATAGCAT
>JBMZCV010000092.1:0-19405 GCA_049613665.1 Chitinophagales bacterium
GGATTTTTTTCCGCTAATTTTCGATAAATGCTTAAAGTTTCCTCATAGGCTTGTTCAGCTTTTTCAAGCTCGTTTTTAGCTTGATATAAAATACCCAAATTGTTGAGCGAAGTAGCTACATAAGGTAAATAAGCATCTGGATTTTTTTCCGCTAATTTTCTCCTAATGCTTAAAGCTTCCTCATATGCTTGTTCAGCTTTTTCAAGCTCGTTTTTATCAGCTAATAAAGCACCCAAATTGTTGAGCGAAGTAGCTACATACGGTAAATAAGCCGCTGGATTTTTTTCCGCTAATTTTCGATAAATGCTTAAAGCTTCTTCATAGGCTTGTTCAGCTTTTTCAAGCTCGTTTTTATCAGCTAATAAAGCACCCAAATTGTTGAGTGGAGTAGCAACATAAAATAAATAGGCATCAGGATTTTTTGCTGCTAATTTTCGATAAATGCTTAAAGCTTCCTCATAGGCTTGTTCAGCTTTTTCAAGCTCGTTTTTAGTAGCTAATAAAGCACCCAAATTGTTGAGAAAAGTAGCTCTTTCATAAGGCGTTTTCGCTAAGTCCAAACATTTTTCATATAGCTGTTCTGCTTTGTTAAATTTATTTTGTTTGGCTAAATAAAAGGCATACTTCCATAAATTACTCAAATTCGTACTATCTGCTTGTATGGCTTTTTCAAAATAGGCTTCTGCTTTTTCAAACTCAAATACCGCTTGTGCCATTTCTGCTCCTAGCATACAGTCTTTCACTATCAGTTGTTTGCCTTTTTCGCCTGTTGCTTTCATCTTTGTGCCTGCTCTTATTAGGTCTTCGCCTTTTGCTATGGCTTCGTCTGCTTTTTTTAGGTCGGCATCTAGTCGTTTTATGTCTAGCACATCTAAGGCTTCGTATATTTTGCCTTCCTGAAACAGCCTAAAAGCCTTTTGAGAGAGTGCGGAGGCTTCATCAAAATTTTCGTGAGCAAACCTTTTGGCAAGTTCTTTAGCGTGTTTGTCTAAGTTTTGCCCTTGTTGTTCCAAAAAACGTATCTGTTCGTTTTTGTCTTGTATCTGTATCACATTCACATCTACGGCACGCTCTAGCAGTGCGAGTTCTTCTTTGGCTTGTTGTAGCTTTATTTTCAGTTGCTTTTCGCCAGCCGTTTTGCCTATTTTGTAGTATCGTTTTTTGTTTTCTGCCAGCACTTCTGGCTCGCACATATATATTTGCGTCGCTTCGTTTTTGCCTAAGGTTACATTTAGTCGGTCTATGTTCACTACTTTTAAGCCCGCTTTTTTTACGCTAAAACTCACAGCATCATTTTGTGCTACGCCTATATAATTGAGCGTAAATTTGCCTTCGCTGTCGGTAGCGTCTGGGTTCGCACTATCAAAATCGTCTTCTACTTGTGCGAGATTGACGTATTCTATCACGCCTTTGTTGTTGAAACCGCTGTTTTGTATGCTCACTACGCCATGTAGCGGTATTTTTTGGGCATAAGCCGTTTTGTTGCCGCTCATCATGGCGGTGCTGATAATGGCTATCGTGAGCCATAATAGTTGTTGTTGTTTTTTCATTTTTTTTAAATGTTTTTTTGTTAGAAAATGTTGTTATTTTTACCATGTAGAGACAGGGCATGCCCTGTCTAATTCAACAATTAAACAAACCATTGGCAATCAATGAAATATATAGTATTTTTCATTTTAATTCAAGTGTAAATTGTAATCCTCGAAAATGTAATTCATTTGTTTTTTATTTTTCTTTGATAAATAACAAAAAGTCGCCATTGTAAAACAACTTTCCCTTTTTTGTCATTGCGAAGCCTACGAAGCAATCTAAACCATACAGAAACTGACAAAATTTCATTTAGCTACTTTTCTACCACTTGTCACTCTGATTTAGATTGCTTCACATTTTTTCACTTCGTTTAAATAGTGCGTCTATGACAAAAAGTTGGTAGTTCTTGTTTGTTACGTTAATAAAATATTGTGAAAATTTGGGGACTATATAACCAACTTGGGTTAAAATCTATATCATGTATGGTTTTAGACAAGGCATGCCTTGTCTCTACATCTGCCGCTTTTTTTTTGGGATTATTTCCTTTCCATCACAATTTTAATCGGTTCATTATCTTGTGTATGTACACTTTTCACTTCGGTTTTAAAGCCATCTTTCGCAAAAGTGACATTTTGTTTTTCTCGCTGTTTTTCCTTTGGAATTTGCAATTCGTAAAAGCCATTTTTTAGCGTAAAAGTTTCTAGCTTGCCTATGGAAACGCTGACATTTTCTAGCGGTTCTTCGGTTTCCCCATCAAAAACAGTTCCCTCTATTTTGTCTAAATTTTGCAACGCTACTTGCAAATAAATATCTGTATTGGGCTGCAAGACATAAGGCGAATCGGTAATAATTGGGCGATAGGCTTCGCTAAAATCAATATCTAGCAAGATAGTATGGCCTGCTTTGTTGGCTGCGATATTGTGAAAAATGGCTTTTCCATTGGCATCAATAGGTACAGGCCGCCTTTCGCCACTAAAATCCATGATGATATTTCCTTTTTGTCGCAACACCATATCTTGTTTGCCATTTTCGCCATGCACAAACACCGTTACATCGAAAGGCTCGTTTAAGGTTTTCATAGTGTCTGGAAAAATCGTGTCACGAAAGGCAAAAGCTATGAGCAGTAGCATCGCAAAGCTGAAAATGCCTATGCCTAAAGCTGTTTTTTTGTTGATATTGTCATCTTTCGGAGCAGGATTTATGGTATCATTTACCAAAATCTGTTCAAAAACATGAGCTTTTCCGATTTTGAAATCATCTAAGTTTTCGGCTACTTTGCGTATTTGGTGAGCGATGTGTTCATAAGCCTTATCTTGATTATTCCACGAAGTAATCGCCTTTTTGTTGGACGGCAACACCGCATATTTGTCTAAGTCCAAACCTTCATAATCGACAGCACGCACCAAAATAGGCATGATAACTGCCGTTTTGCTTTCGGCTCGTTGCAGTGCTTTTTCTATTTGCGTATCGTGAATATAATCGTCGGCGAGAGCATCGGCACTAAGCAGCAATAGAATAATGTCGGCTTTTTCTAAATTTTGTTGCAGCTTTTGGTTGTAATCTTGATGAGCCTTTATTTTTGCCGCATCAAAAGATTGTATAATGCCTTGCCGTTTTAGTGCCGAAAGATGTTTGTCGAGTGCGAGTTTGTGTTTTTCATCTTCGGCAGCGTAAGAGATAAAAATGTGCTTTTTGTTGCTCATAAATTAGTTATTCGTTTTTTTAGCTCAAAAGTAGTGTTATTTTTTTGTTTGTTCAAAATAGATGTTTTTTATAAGAGTCTGAAAAGGTTTTTATTCCTTACTTTACAAATAAAAATATACATTTAAAAATAAAAAACTACCAAAACTGCCATCAAAAAGCCTATATTGACTTTCTACAAAAACACACGAAAAGAAAAATATTTTGCTAACAGAAATTTGGAAACGCTTTTTAAATCAGCCAACTTACGACAAAGTTTTTTACGTTCCTTTTTGGGATTGCCCTTATCAATGCGACTTTTGCTGCGTCGATTCGCTACCTGGAAAACCGCCTATTTTTCCAGACGATGGCGAAGATTTACTATTTGAAGTGATAGAAAAATTGCATCAACGTTTCGGAAAAAAAATAGAACTTCATTTGTATGGCGGAGAGCCTATGATGCGAAAAAGGTATGTAGAACATTTGGCAAAAAAGGTATTGGAAAAGTCACACATTTCAAAATTAATATTATATACTACCTTGCTTTCCAACTCTCCCAAAGGAGTTTACGATATTTTGGGCAAAGAACGCTTGCACATTATTTATAATCCTGCAACCATCAATGAAAAGGTGAAACAGCGAGCCGAAGAGTTCAAAGATGTCGCTTCTACTTACAAAAATCAAGTTTTTTTTCCGACAGGCAGAGGAGCCGTTGGCATGGAAGGTAATCAGGCTAATTTTTGGCAAAACATCTTGCCTATCGGCTTTCCTGCTCGCTCTTGCTTTGCGAACTCTTCTGGAATGCTCATCAATGGCCCACAACACACCGTACATTTGTGTTGTTTGCCACAAAGTCCGATTATCGGCACATTTCACGATAAGGCGATAAAGTTGGTGGAAGTATATGAAAAGGCATTGAGCTATATGCCGCAAGAAATTAATGCAGAAGCAAGACGCAAAAAATGTGTGCATCCGTGTCAGGTATGCAATAGCAAAACAGGCTATAAATCGCAGGCTGGAGCAGGCTGCAATGATTTTACATTGGAGGTTTGGAAACAGAAAAGCTTATAAGTAACGCTCAAAAAATAACTTCTTTATTTGCGTTCGATATTTTTTTACTGTTACTAAATCGTTTTTTTTTGAGAAAAAATCAAGAATAAAGCTTGCGACTACTCAAAATAAAAAAACCTGCTTTTCGCTGTTGAAAAGCAGGTTTTTCTTTTTTATAAAATGTTATTTAAGGCATTTATGTTTTATTCTTATCAAAAATAACAAATCCCACAGCTAAAGTCAAAATGAGCATCAAAATATATAACATTCGAGGCACATTAGGGTTGGGATTCACATTTTCTTGTTTCAAATCGTTGATAGCACGCAATAGTTTATTGCCATCTTCGAGTTTTGCTATCGCCATTTGGCCACTTTTAACTACTCCCTCTAACGAGTCGATAGCTATATTCATGTCCAACAATTCGGCATCTTTTTGTTCAAGTTGTTTTGACAAAACATCAATAGTTTCGGAGCGTTGTTCCTCTTTTCCAAGTTGCAAAGACAAAACTGCAATAGAGCGAGAAAGCGTATCAATTGTGCCTGTCATTTGGTCAATTTCTTGCTGTTTTTTGCCTTTTTCTTGCGTCAAGAGTTCCAATTTGCTCTCATAACCAGCCACCAACTCGTGATGATTATATTGTTGTTTTTGATATTCGCTCAAAAAATTCCAGCTATCCTGATAAGAAGGTGCTGCAAAATAATCGAAAGCTTTTAGGCTCAAGACTAGAAAAATGAGTAACCCTAACAAAATAAGAAACGGTTTTGGCCCAAATGTGAGCCAATCGCTAGCACCTTTTTTCTTCTCGGCAAAAGGAATATCATCACTTTTGCCATCGACCAAAGCCCTAGACTCTGGTATCAACAGCTTATTTTCTAAACTATCATTTTTGGTGAGTAGTTTGTTTATTGTTTTGTTCAGTTCCTCAATCTGGCGGTCTTTCGCCTGCAATTGTTCAAACAAAGAAGGCAAACTAGACGACAAATCTTTATAGAAAACCTGTTGAAAGTGAATTTCTAGCTTTTCCGAATCATTCTCATATATAGGTTGCGAATCTTGCGAATCAATAATTTTGTTTGGTTTGTTTTTCTTGTTATCCTCCATTTATTCCTGAATTGTAATAATAGTGTGTTTTAGCTAAAAGGAGTTTTTAGTGATGTTTAGTAAGTGCTTAAAGTTTCTTTTCGGACATTTCATTGGAGCTAATACCTTGATTTTCAATACATTAGCTTCAATACCTCTCTTCAATTTAATAGTACTTGGCACTTAAAAATAAATTGCTAATCTCAGTAGCCAATACAATAATTTTCGTTTTTTTTTACCTAACCTACTGCTCCTGTTAAAGCGTATTTTCCATCAATTACCTCTATAAATAATGTAACATTTAGTTTTGATTTATCATTTAAGGTTGTTTTGCCTGTCACAACAATGGATTTTTCTGTCTCACCAAAACTAATTGTCTGAAAATCAACTTTCTGAATTTTATTAATATCTTCATATTCCACCTTTTTGTCATTCGAAACAATATTATTGCCCACTTTGTGAAGGTCTAATATTTCTGCTGCATATTGTGGTGGTTTTATACCTAATTTAAATTGTGTAAGGTAATGTTTTTTTGAGCTTTTTGCAAAAATATTGCCCCAATTATGTGTTTCTACATCTTTCTTTATCTCACCCAAAAACTTTTTCAATTCTTGTTCATGTTTAATACTTGGCATTTTTTCGTTTAGCACCTTATAAGTATCTTGTGAAATTTGTAAGGATTTGCCCGAACCACAAGCAATGCAGATGCTCAAACTAAGATATAATAAAATTGAATAACGCATAATAATAACATTTTGTGAGCTTCAAAGATAAGTTAAAAGTTTTGTCTAAAAAAATACTATTTTATTTTTTTCAGCATGTAAATGGTAAGATATGAACTTTTAAAGTAAAAAATATGACTTTTATCTTTCAAACAAAGCTGTTTTTGAGCCGAATAGCACCTCTTTTGGGCAAAAAACAGCAGCATAAATGAAAATAGGCTTTTTTAGCTAAAAATGTTAAAAAATTTTAGGCAATTATGATTATTTTTAAATGGGCATTGCCTAAAATAAGCTTTGTTTTGTTATTTGTTTGTAAAATAATTTGAATTATACAACATTAACAAAAATTTGTTGGTTAATGTACGTTAAACTTGTTCAAAATTTTTCAGAATCCTGTATATTGCAACAACTATCTATATTTTAAAGGCTAAATGTTAGATTTTCATATCTTACATGGCTTACGTCCTCATGTGTATAACATAAAATTTAGACCTTTATTTTTTTAATTTATTTAAAAACTGTTTTAGTATGAAAAAGCTCTTTTTAGCTGGCTTATTTTTTTTGATGAGCCAATATATATTTGCACAACAAGATAAGTATGTGTATGAAATCAATTTGCAAGAAGTGGAAAATGATGAGGTAAAAATTAAGCTAAATGTTCCAAAACTCAAAAAGAACAAAGCTACTTTTGTGATGCCTAGCGTTATTCCTGGCAGTTATTCTCGCAAAGATTATGGCCGTTTTGTTCAAAAAATAAAAGCTTACGATAAAAATGGTAAAGCTCTGAAACTCAAACAAAAGAAAAATAATCTGTTTATTATCAAAAAAGCAAAACGTCTGGCGACTTTAGAATATAATATTGCTGATACTTGGGATCATGACGATGGAAATAATTGGGTGTTTGAACCTGGTGGCAGCAATATAGAAAAAGCTACCAACTTTTCTATCAACAATCATGCGTTTTTTGGCTATTTCGAAAACTATAAAAATATGCCTTTCGAGCTTCATTTTCAGAAACCAACTAATATGTATGGTGCTACTTCGCTAGAACGAAAAAAATCGGATAGCAAAAGCGATGTGTTTGCTGCCGCCAACTATGTGCAACTTGTCGATGCTCCGATTATGTATTGTGAGCCAGATACAATGTCGTTTCCTATCAACAATATGGATGTGGAAGTATCGGTATATTCGCCAAATGATATTGTCACAGCCGAGCAAATTGTAGGCTATTTGCAACCTTTAGGCCGTGCTTTGGGCAAGTTTTTTGGCACTTTGCCTGTCGATAAATATCATTTTCTCATGTATTTTGCCGACCCAACACAGAGTCAAGCTCCTCAAGATAAAACAGGTTATGGTGCGTTGGAGCATTCCTATTCTTCGTTTTATTATTTACCAGAAATGAACTACGAGCCTTTGATAAAAGGCATGATTCAAGATGTATGCAGCCATGAGTTTTTGCACATTCTTACACCTCTAAATATTCACAGCGAAGAAATTGAAGATTTTAATTTTATTGAACCAGAAATGTCGCAACATTTGTGGATGTATGAAGGAATTACCGAATATTTTGCGATGCTTATTCAGGTGCAAGACAATATTATTGATGAAAAAGAATTTGTAAACAAAATAAAAACAAAAATCAGAACTGCTGGCGAATTTGTGCCGTTATCGTTTACAAAAATGAGCAAAGAAGTTATCAAAGACAAATACCAAGCACACTATTTAGATGTTTATCAAAAAGGTGCGTTGATTGGTTTGGGTTTAGACTTAAAATTGATTGAATTGAGTAAAGGTACTCGCAATTTGAAAACCTTGATGATGGAATTGGCAAAAAAATATGGCCCAAACCGTCCATTTAAAGACGATGAATTAATCGACGAAATCGTGGCTATGACTTATCCAGAAATTCGTACCTTTTTCGACAAATATGTTATTGGGCCAGACCGCTTGCCTTACAACGAATTGTTTAAGATTGTCGGCTGGGAATTTGTGAAAAATGGTGAGCAGAAAGTCTTTTCTTTTGGCTCTTTTGGCTTGGGCTTCAATCCCGAAACAACCGAAATTTTCTTTGTAGATGTAGAAGAGAATACTTTGGGGCTACAAGAGAAAGATATTTTGGTGAGCATTGAAGGCGAAAAGATTACAGCCGAAAATGCAAGCACCTTATTAGCCGATTATTTATTTGGCAAAAAAGATGATTATCCCATTAATATGCTCGTAAAAAGAGGAGATAAAGAAGTGAAATTAGCTGGTGCGGCTCAAAAAACAACTCGCAAAGTAACGAATGCTATTGAGCCAATGCAAAATGCAAGCAAGGAACAACTAGAATATCTTGAAATTTTATTGACAGGAAAGCTGAAATAGCAAGAAAATAACTTTTTGGGTGTGAGCTTTTGAAATGAAAATCAGACTATTTGTTTTTAATCATTTTTTTATGCCAAAATTGTTATAATGCAAATGGTTACACAACAAAAAGATAAGCAACTATAAACATAAATAATAACGTATTAGAAGTAAGGTATTTTCTTGAAATATCTTACTTCTTTTTTTTAACGAAAAAGTGCTTATAACAATAGTTCGGACATTTATACATTTTTTTATCAAAGGCTTAAACACACTATTTTTTTTAGGCTAAGGTGACCAATAGTTGCAAATTTTATAGCCTTTTGAACTGAAAAATAGTATGTTTCCCTTGTCAAAAGGCATTTTTTTATTGAACTGAAGATTGTTATAAAAGCATCGCTATTAAGCAAAAAGCTGAATAGCGGCAGATTTTGCAAAACAAATTATATATAATAAACCTTATTCACAAAATTTTAGATGAGCGATAATACGAAAACACTCGCTAAGAAATAGCTGTTGAAATTCCGATTCCAACTTGAGCTAACCTATATAAAACATTTACACCATGAAACACATTTTTTTACTCTTTTTATTACTCCTTTGTTTTTCGACAATTTCGGCACAAATGCAAATCAGCGTAAAAGCCACCCCGCAAAACATTTTTCATCCACAAACAGCTATTATGCCCTTGGCTCTCGAATTTAGAAAGAATAGATTTGCGATAGAATACGAACATGGTTTTCCTATCAATAGCTTTTTCTTAGATTGGAATAGAGGTAAAAATAGTCAGCGATATTTCCGTTCTCGTTTGGGTTTGCAATACCGTATGCAAGACAAAAGCGTGAATTATACCATAGGAAAATTGCAGCAATTTTTAGGAATATATGCGTCTTATATGCCAGAACGTTATAACAGAACCAACAATTGGTATATTCGAGATAGCGACGATAGAACCTATACTTACGAATCGGCAAATGTTAGCATAAAATACTGGAAATATTATATTTGTTATGGCTTAAAAATTTCTTTTTCAGAGGTTTTTTGTCTCGAATATTTGTTTGGTTTGGGTGGCCAACATAAAAAAGTAGATTATGATAGCAGCAATGATATATTAGCTGTTTCTAATATTGGTTTTTGGGGCGAATGGTTCACAACTGATAAAACAGAAGGGATTAGCAATGCTTTTTTTCCAGCTTTTAATATGCGTTTGGTTTTTCAGCTTTTTTCGGTCGAAAATGAGAAAGTGGAAGGAATGTAAGTTCTTGGTTGAAAAAACAATTTTTATTGAGGAAATAAAGCTAAGTTTCATTATATTTATAACTGACTTATAAAGTTGTCTTTTTTGAATTAAAATTTAAATTATTATATAATTAATTAATAATAATTATTAATTAATTTTTTATTTAAAAAAAGATGATATTATTTCTCTCACTCCTCAATAAATTTAAAGATGAACAAAGCAATTTTATTTCTATTTTGCGTAGCTATTTCACAATTGGGAATAGCCCAAACCAATTATTACGTTTCGCCAACAGGCAATAATTCAAATGATGGCAACTTATCAAATCCATGGCTCGAAATGCAATATGCTGCCAATCAACTAGCAGCAGGTGATACTTTAAATGTGATGGCTGGCACTTATTTGGGCAAAATAAACATCAATAATTCTGGCTCGGCTGGGCAAGATATTGTTATCCGAAATCATGCCAACGACATCGCTATTATCAATGGTGCAACGCTCGCCAACTATGAATATTTGCTAAAAATACAAGGCAAAAGCCATATCAAAATTTCTGGACTAAAATTTCGAGACTATCAAAAGCTAGACGCTATCGGAATTACGGTCATTAATAGCAGTTACATTTCTATTTTGAACAACGAATTTTCAAATATCGACTATTCGCCAACTGCACTCGGACAATCGCCAAATTCTTCAAAAAATAGCCAGCCAATTATTGTAGAAGGAAGAAGTGTGACAATGCCTAGCACCAATATTTTGATAAAAGGAAATAGCATTCACGATTGCGAAGTAGGTTGGAGTGAGTGTTTGTCTATCAATGGCAATGTCGATGGTTTTGAAATCAGCGACAACCATGTTTACGACAATACAAACATTGCGATTGATGCCATTGGTTTTGAAGATGTTTGCTCTAACCCAGCATTTGACCAAGCAAGAAACGGCTTGATAAAAAATAATTTGGTACATGACAATCCATCGGCTTATGATGTAGCGGCAGGCCTTTATGTAGATGGTGGAAAAGACATTATCATAGAAAATAATATTTCTTATAACAATGATTATGGCTTGGAAATAGGTTGCGAAAATAATGGTGGTGTTGCTAATAATCCTTCGTCGTCAGGAGTTATCGCCAGAAACAACTTATTGTATAATAATAGATTGGCAGGAATAGTGTTGGGTGGCTACGACTATCCGAGTACAGGAAAAGTAGAAATGGCGACCATAACAAATAATACTTGCTATCACAACGACACAGATGAGACTTATACAGGCGAAATTACGCTGACTTATATCGAAAACTCTACGATAGAAAACAACATTTTTTATACCAAAAATTCGGAAACCGTATTGATGACTACAAGTGAAGCTATACCTACCGTTACACTTGATTACAATACATATTATGTGCCAAGTGGAGCAAATGATTTGGTCATAGAAGTGAATAATTCTGGCTACTATGAGTTTAGCACCTATCAAAATAACACCTCAAAAGACGAACATTCTATTTTTGCAAATCCACAATTTGAAAATGAAAATTTGGCTAATATCAACTTACATTTGCAAGACAACTCTCCTGCTATCAATGCTGGAAATCCTGTTTTTCAAGCTGATGCAAACGAAACAGATATCGATGGCCAAAATAGAATAATTGATAACCGAGTAGATTGCGGAGCAGATGAGTTTGGCGTATTTGTACCAGAAGAAGGTGTTGAAGTGAGTTTGCAAGTATTTTTAGAAGGTGCTTATACTTTTAATGGACAAATGCAAAGTCAAATGAGCAGTATCGCACCACTTTCACAGCCTTTTTCGGTTGCTCCATGGAATTATAATGGTATGGAAAGTCTCACAAATTTTCCAAGCAACTTCATTGATTGGATACTCATAGAAGCTCGTGATGTCAATGATGCAAATATTGTCGTTTCGCAAAAAGCAGCTTTATTACTCGCAGATGGTAACATAACAGATGTCAATAATGCTTATAATGGCGTGTTTTTTACTGATTTGGACGAAAACGAAAGCTATTTTTTCGCTATCAAAGCTCGACAGCACCTCGCAATTTTGTCGGCAACAGCTTTCAATCCAACACTTGTAGGCACTTATTCGTTTGCAAACCCTGCTAATGTTATGAATGGTTGGACACAATTAACAGATGTTGGCAATGGCTATGCTGCAATGTTGGCTGGCGATTTGAATAATGATGGCTTAATTACTGTTAGCGATTTCAATGGCTATTTGTTGCAAACAGGCAG
This sequence comes from Chitinophagales bacterium, assembly GCA_049613665.1. GTDB lineage: Bacteria > Bacteroidota > Bacteroidia > Chitinophagales > UBA2359 > JBMZCV01. The sequence goes on from JBMZCV010000092.1 coordinate 11,896, forward strand.
TATCAATCAATATATATCAGCCGATTTTACGCTTGATGCTGTTGTTACAATAGCAGATTTCAACCTCTATATTTTACGTTCTAGTGCTATTGGCGTTTCTTATATTCGATATTAAGTACATTTTTAGTTTTTGTTGAGTTAAAAAAGTGAGTTTTTTTGAAAAAATGGCACTTTTTTGGTAGAAAAATACTTTAAATATTGATGAAACAAGTCGCCAAATATTTTTCAAAGAAATGATTTTCAAAAACATGGATATAAACACAAAAATAGAACAGTATCTCAAACAGTTAGAACAAGAAAAAGATATTAAAATTTTGTTGGCTTGCGAAACAGGCTCTCGTGCTTGGGGTTTTCCGTCGCCAGACAGTGATTTTGATATTCGTTTGATTTACGTTCACCGAAAAAAATGGTATTTGTCCTTGTCGGAAGGCAAAGATAATATTAACAGAATGTTTGAAAACAACGATATTGATATTACGGGCTGGGAATTGCGAAAATCATTGCGTTTGCTAAAAAAGTCAAATGCAGCTTTGCTCGAACGCATACAATCGCCTATTTTGTATCGTTGCGAGCCAGATTTCTTAGCTGAAATAAAAATTTTGGCACAAAACAATTATTCGAGAATAGCGACTGTTCACCATTATTTGAGTATGGCGAGAAGTTTTTATGATGAAATAGCGAAACAAGATGCTTTTAAGCTCAAAAAGTTTTTCTATACTTTGCGTTCTGCGATGGTTTGCAAATGGATTGTCGAAAAAGAAGAAATGCCACCTATTGAGTTTCAAAAGGTTTTAAATGGCTTGACATTAGATGAAAATTTGCGTTTTCGCATCAATGAACTCATCACTTTGAAAGCTACCATAAATGAAGATTACTTGCACACAGGCGAAAAAGATTTATTGGATTTTATAAAAAGCTGCATTGATTCCACCATCGAAAAACGTTTAAATTTGCCTGCTTCAAAAGGAAATATAGACGAATTAAACACCTTTTTCAGAAAAACAATTAGTTGAAATGATGACTATTGAAGAATTAAAAGCGAAAAAACTCATTATTTTTGAATGTATTAGCGGTAGCCGAGCCTATGGTTTGGCTACCGCTACTTCCGATACCGACATCAAAGGTGTTTTTATTTTGCCAAAAAAAGAATATTACGGCTTAAATTATGTTGCACAAGTGAGCGACAAATCGAATGACGAAGTGTATTATGAGCTAGGCAGATTCATAGAATTGTTGTCTGTCAATAATCCAAATATTCTCGAATTGCTCAACACACCATCAGCAGCTATTTTGCATAAACATTCTTTTTTAGACGACATCAAATCAGAAATGATTTTGTCTAAATTGTGCCAAAAAACATTTGGTAAATTCGCTCTTTCTCAAATAAAAAAAGCGAAAGGATTGAAAAAGAAAATCGTTAATCCGATGAGTAAGGAGCGAAAAAGCATTTTATCTTTTTGTTTCGTAAATCATGAACAAGGTGCTGTGTCTTTGAAAAAGTTTTTGGAGCTAAAAAAATGGAAACAAGAGTATTGTGGTTTGGTCAATATTCCACACATGAATGATGTTTACGGCTTGTATTATGATGAAAATTTAGCTTTCAATGGCATCATAAAAAGTGACGAATCAAATGATATTAGCCTGAGTTCCATTCCAAAAAATAAGCGACAAATAGCGTTGCTTTATTTCAATAAAAACGGTTATTCGTCTTACTGCAAAGAATATCGTGAGTATTGGGCGTGGGTAGAAAAGCGGAATGAAGCGAGATATAAAAATACGCAAAAGCAAGGCAAAGGCTATGATGCCAAAAATATGATGCACACTTTTCGGCTACTAGAAATGGCAATTGAAATAGGCAGAGAGCAAAAAATCAATGTAAAACGCCCCAATAGAGATTTTTTGTTAAGTATAAAAAATGGTGCTTACGAATACCAAGACTTGCTGAAAATGGCTGCCGAAAAGCAAGCGGAAATGGAAGCAGCTTTCGCAAATACTTCTTTGCCCGAAAAGCCAAACTTAGCATTTTTGAATGGTTTACTATTTCGTTTGAGAGATAGATTTTATGCTTTGGAGCAGTTTCAATAGAAAAAACTGAGCACAGGACAAAAGCCGAATAAGCTTTGCAACATTATTCATATTAAAGATAGCGATTCTTAAATGAACAACATTATGATGGTGTATGTTGTTTTAATGATTTTACAAGAGATATACGTTTTATTTTCTAACCATTACTTTCTGTTATTTTATTATCTTGCCTTAGTGGTGTGTTTTTATTATTCAATTCAGAAATATTCTTAAAATCTGTTTGAGAAATGTTTGTTTCTTTAATATTGTTCTTTCCAACTTCACTCTGCGAATTAATCTTAGTTATCATTGATAAAAACACTACACATACAACTATATATTTCACATTTGAATTTGCAAAAAATATTTTAGACTAAATATTGCAATTATAAAACATTCCTCTCAAAATACAAACATTTCGCTATACCATTTCTCAAAAACAAAATAAGGCTCACCATTTCTTCAAAAAAAAGAAACAGTAAGCCTTAAATTTTTCAAATAATTTTATTGACAAACCTAATTTGCATCAATAAGGTCGCCAGAACCATCATCTGTGATATTGATAGTAGGATTGCCCATATAGCTAACATCGCCACTTCCCATAATTTGAATATCTAAATTGTCTGTGACATTGATTTCAGTATCTCCAGAACCATCTGATGTAACCATACAGTTGGCGGTTTCAAGACCAAATAATTTGGCATCTCCAGAACCATCTACAAGTAAATCAAGCTCATTGACCAAACCATTTTCGATTTTAACATCTCCTGAACCTTTGAGCTTTGCGACTAAATCATTTGTATTTAATGCCTCAATTTTTATATTTCCACTTCCATCGCTTTCAAGCTGTAACTGTTGGGCAATGCCCATTTCATTATTAATGACAACATTGCCGCTACCTTGTAAGTCAATCAAAAGATTATCTACATTCATACTTGCTATTTCAATATCGCCCGAACCATCATTCTTGATTTCGCTCAACAAAGGAGTAGTAATAAATAATTTTAATTGAATGTTAGTATAGCTTCCTTCACTTAGTTCGGCAGTAAGTGTATTATTAGAAACAGCGACATTCAATTTATTAATAATATTTTCGTGCCCTTCTGCGACTACTGTTTGTTCGCTACCTTGCTCGATATAAACATCAAAAGATGAATCTAAGGTAAGTTTAGAAAAATCGTCAATATCTAACGTTTGCGTAATGATAGGCCCTTCTCCCACAATTTGCTTAGTGCAAGAGACCATTGCAATAGAAATAATTGCGATAGCTAAAAAAAATAGGTGTTTCATTTTATTTATTTTAAGTGTCAAATACTCATTAAAATAGCCTATTTGAGTTGCTAACACCTTGAAAATGAACGTATTAGCTCTCTAAAACGGCAATTTATTGTTAATGTTTGACTAAGGTTATAAAAAAAGTATTTAAAATAATTTTATACTAAATTTGGCATAAAATTATTTTAAATACTTATTGCAAACGAGTGACAGAGATAATATATTGTTGGTTTTCGTTTTTTCAAAAATAAATATTAAACTCTTTTTTGTAAGCATGACTTAATAAATTTCTACAAGCTTTAACACTTATGAAACAAATATAATTTATCTTTTTTGCAAAAAACAAACGTCAATTACTCCACACCTATCACCGAACAAATAGGACATTCCTCTTTCCGATGGCCACGAGCAGGGCAATGTTCACGCCCAAAAAAGATAATTTGTAAATGCAGTTTGTTCCAAAATTTTTCGTCATACAAAGCCTTTAAATCTCGCTCTACTTGCACCACATTTTTTCCTTCCGACAAACCCCAACGTTTCGACAAACGAAGAATATGGGTATCGACAGGAAAAGCGGCAAAGCCAAAAGCCTGCGACATCACGACAGAAGCCGTTTTGTGTCCAACGCCAGGCAGTGCTTCCAAATCTTTGAAATTTTGCGGCACTTCGCCATCATGTTGGTCGAGCAAAATTTCCGATAAACCGTAAATTGCTTTCGATTTTCGTGGCGACAAACCACAAGGCCGAATAATCGCTTTTATCTCCTCCACAGTTACATTGACCATTTTTTGAGGCGTATCGGCAAGCTCAAACAAAGCTGGCGTAACGGTATTTACTCGCTTGTCGGTGCATTGTGCCGATAACAAAACAGCTATCAGCAATGTATAAGGGTCTTTGTGTTCCAAAGGCACATGAACAGTCGGATAAAAATGCTCTAAAGTTTCGTGTGCAAATTTTGCTTTTTCTGCTATTGTCATTTTTATATTTTAAAAGAGAAACTAAGTATTAAAAGAAAGGCATATAAAACAAGGTTTAGACATACTATTTTTTCTAGCTTAAAGCACTCATCTTTGCAGAATCTATAGGTTTGGGAACTGAAAAATAGTATGTCTTTCTCACTAAAAAGGTATTTATTTTCAACTAAAAACCAATAATTAAAAACTACCCTACATCGTTTCGTTCATCAAATCTTGAATAATGCCTTCAATTTTCGCTACTTCTTTTTGATAATTTTGCGTAGCAGGCCCCGAAAACCCTGTGTGAATATGTCGCACTTTTCCACTTCTATCTATAAAAATACTTGTTGGATATGCTTTGATTCCTGTCAAATTTGGTAGTGCTTCACTAGCTACTTTTTTGCTTGCTTTTCCTGCATACAACAAATCATAGCCGATATTGAAATGTTTTTTGTAGCGTTCCAAAATAGGTTTTGCAGCTTCCAAAGTTTCGCCATTTTCAAAAGCCAAACCGACCATTTCTAAGCCTTTTCCTCTATATTTGTTATAAATATTGCTAAACAATTCGGTTTCGTCTCTGCAATTTGGACACCATGTACCTAAAACCTGCACGACAACAACTTTGTTTTTAAATTTTTCGTCTTGCAAGCTCACATTTTTTCCTTCCAAATTCGGAAATGAAAAGTCAAGTGTCGTTTTGCCAGCTTTCATTTTCGTCATGCTTTCGGAGTTAGGCATCGTGATGGTATCGTTGCGGAAAGCCAGCCAGATTTCGTGCCAATGTCTGCCAGACCAAAAATCGCCTTGCATATTAGTTCCTGCACTATCTACTTTTGCTTTGAAAACGAAAGCGTGTGAGCCATCGAAAGTTGATAAATAAAGTTCGTCTTCTGTTACCTGCCCTTCTAAGTAGCGATAATCGCCTGTTGGCGTGAGAAATGTGCCTGTTACTTTGTCGCCAACTTGCTTAAATTCGGCAATAGCATCGGTTTTGCTTTTCTTGTCGTCGCTCATAAAAACTACTTCCCAACGGCCATCTACATTTACGACTTCTTCGGTAGGCGTTGGCAATTGAAATCTAGCACTATCGCCATAAGCAGCATAAAACAGCAACATATAATCTTTGCCTTTTGCGTAGTTGTACCACTCGCCAATGATGCGTCTATTGTTGTATTTCCCTTTTATTTCAGAGTCGTAAATCGGCATTTTTATGAAAATAGAATCGTCATTTATCGTGATGTCTTTCACTTTTATGCGTTCATCGCCATTCATAATCGTCATTTCGCAAGTCGATTCGTCTTTCCAATCGACCAAAAAATTGAAAGGCAAATCATTTTCGTCAGCAACACTCAATGCACCTCGCCAAAGGCCTTTGAGTAATGTCTTATTATCTTGTTCGCTCATTTCTGTTTGTTGAGTATCGTTTGTTTCACTTGTATTTTCATTGCAAGCTATGTTTAGAATCGTTAACAGAGCCAAAAGAAAGGCTATTTGAAGATGTGCTGTTTTTTGATACATGAAGCAAGTTTTTGTTTTATAAAATAAGTACCTAAAGAAAAATAACATAGCATCTCGTGCAAACCAACATCAAAAATTTCAATGCGTTAGCAACAAATCAGCCGTTTATTAAATAGTGCTTGGCACTTAGTTGGTTGTTAGCTTATTTATCATTAATAAAAAAAACAAAACAAAGCGTTACTACTCCCCATCTTTATTAGCCAACTGTCCACAAGCCGCATCAATATCTTTTCCTCTACTTCTACGCAAAGTTGTGATAATGCCATTTCGCTCCAAATACTGCTGAAACTGCTCTAAACGATCTTCGCTAGTTTTCAAAAAATCGACACCGAAAACCGAATTATATTCTATCAAATTGACTTTTGAGGGAATAATTCTACAAAAATCAACAAGCTCTTTTGCATCTTGCAGTGTGTCGTTGAAATTCTGAAAAACGATATATTCGTAAGTGACTCTGCGTCCTAGTTTTTCGTAATAATACTTCAAAGCTTCGCCCAAAACTTCCAAATTGTTGGTTTCATTGATAGCCATGATTTTGTTTCGCTTTTCGTCATTGGCAGCGTGTAACGATAAAGCAAGATTAAATTTCGTTTCGTCGTCAGCGAGTTTTTTTATCATTTTGGCAATGCCAGCCGTCGAAACCGTGATTCGTCGTGGCGAGATATTGAGACCATCTTCTGCGGTAATTCTATCTATGCTTTGCAACACGTTTTTGTAGTTCAACAAAGGTTCGCCCATGCCCATATAAACGATATTGCTCAAATGTTTATCAAATTTTGCCTCCGCTTGTCGATTGATAAATACTACTTGGTCATAGATTTCATCAGCATTCAAGTTTCTTTTTCGAGCCAAAAAACCTGTTGCACAAAACTTGCACGCCAAACTACAACCCACTTGCGACGATACGCAAGCCGTCATTCTATCGTTGGCAGGAGCAGGAATAAGCACACCTTCAATCAAATGTCCGTCATAGAGCTGAAAACCAGATTTTACCGTGCCGTCGTTGCTATGTTGTTCTTTGGCTATCGTGATGGCATTTATCGTATAATTTTCTTTGAGTTTGGCACGCAAAGCTTTCGACAAGTTCGTCATTTCGTCAAACGAATGTGCCGACTTTTGCCACAGCCATTCATACACTTGTTTGGCACGAAACTTTCGCTCGCCCATTGCTTCCAAATCAGTTTTTAGCTCCGCAAAGCTCAATGTTCTAATGTCTTTTTGCTTCAAAATCTTGATTTCATTTCTTTGTTTAAAAATATGCTTACAAAGTTACGTTTTTTTAGACAAAATGTGTGAAATGAGCTATATTTACTTTCTATTCTCGTTTTTGTAGGTTCTGATGCCATCTTCTAGTTTTGGTCAAAAGTACTTGGTGCTTAAAATGAGAATAGCTGTTTAATAATAGTTTAGACATTTATATATATATTTATCAAAGGCTTAAACATACTATTTTTTTTAGGCTAAGGCGACCAATATTCACTATTTTTATGGCCTTTTTTATGGAAAAATAGTATGTTTCGCTTGCCAAAAGATGTTTTTTTTACTATATCGAGAATTGTTATAAAAAATGTCCGAACCATTTATATATTTTTTTATCAAAAGTTTAAACATACTATTTTTTTTAGGCTAAGGCGACCAATATTCATTAGACCTGTTACTCTATAAAACTATTGATTATCAGTAGCTTATAAATGTTC
>JBMZCV010000093.1:0-19383 GCA_049613665.1 Chitinophagales bacterium
TCTTTTTTTAGTATTTAGGTGGAAGGCACTTTTAAAGTGCCTTCCACCTCGATTATCATAACATTTCTATGAAACAAACCTTGAAAACTTATATTACAGTGTAGTAGTTTTAAGTGCATAGTTTTTAGTTGTTTTTGAGCTAATAATGTTACATTTTACAAGCTTTTAGTGAAAAAAGATACTTTTTTCAGAATTTTTTTTAACTGTTTTTCAGACTTCTTTTCAAAAATAGCTATTGAGCCTTTTACTAATTTTGCTCAATAGTGGTACTTTTTATAAGCACCTTTTCGGATTTTTTAAACTAAAAACTCACAACCAAAAATTAAAAACTAAAATATGAGTTGGTCAAATTATCATCAACATTGCTATTATTGCGATGGCACTTCGCCATTAGAAGAGTATGTCATTTCGGCTTTAGAGAAAAATGTGCGTTCTTTCGGTTTTTCGAGTCATGCAACTATTCCTTATGATGTGCCGTGGTGCATTGAGGAGGGAAAATTTTCGGCTTACGAAAGTGAAGTTTTGGCATTGCGAGAAAAATATGCTGACCAATTGCCTATTTTTTTAGGTCTGGAAATAGATTTTTTTCCAAACATCATGGGGCCTGCCGATGAGCGTTTCAAGTGTTTAGATTATCGCATTGGTTCAGTGCATTTTGCAGGCACTTTTGAAGACGGCACGCTTTGGGGAATTGATGATACGAAAAAGATGTATGAGCGTGGTATCAATGAGATTTTTGGCGGAAATGTGCAAGCAGCCGTCGAAAGCTATTTTGATGTGACTCGGCAAATGATTCGACAATCGCCGCCAGATATTATCGGACATCTCGACAAAATAAAAATGAATAATGGTGCAGGTGTTTATTTTAGCGAAGACGAAAAATGGTATCAAAAAACGGTTTTGGAAACTTTAGAAGAAATAGCGGCTACTGATATAGTTGTTGAAGTAAATACACGAGGTGTTTACAAAAAGAAAACAGCTTTTCCATATCCAAGCCCTTTTATTTTGAAACATTTGCTAGATATGAATGTGCCGATTATGCTCAATTCTGACGCACATCATCCACGAGAAATAACGAATTATTTTGGCGAATCGGCCGAAATGCTGTCGCAAATAGGATTTAAAACTTTGCAAATTGTTACGAAAAATGGTCTGCAAGCTCGGCCTTTCGACAAAAATGGAATTAAATTTTAAGAAAACAAAAATATGAAACAAAAAACAATATTAATAACCAATGATGATGGCATTACTGCAAATGGCATTCGTGCTTTGGTAGAAGTGATGCAAGCTTTTGGAAGAGTGGTAGTAGTAGCTCCCGACAAGCCACAATCGGCGATGGGACACGCCATTACTATCACAAAACCTTTGCGACTCACAAAAGTCGATGTTTTTGGCGGTGTGGAGGCTTATGCTTGCTCTGGCACACCTGTCGATTGTGTCAAACTAGCAGTAGATAAGGTGTTAAAACAAAAGCCAGACCTATGTGTTTCGGGCATCAATCATGGCCCAAATTCGTCTATCAATGTGATATATTCAGGTACGATGTCGGCAGCTATGGAGGCTTCTTTAGAAGATATAAAAGCAGTTGGTTTTTCGCTGCTCAACTTTACTAGCACGGCTGATATGAGCCACGCCAAACGAGTTGTAAGAGATATTATAGAAAATGTTTTATATAAAGGCATGGCGAGCTGCAACTTACTCAATGTAAATATTCCTGATATACCTTATGAAGAAATAAAAGGAATTAAAATATGTCGGCAAGGAGAAGCACATTGGAAGGAGTCGTATGATGAACGGACAGACCCTTTTGGGCGAAAATATTATTGGCTAACAGGCAAGTTTACGGTTACTGACCAAGGCGAAGATACTGATGAATGGGCGTTGAAAAACGGCTATGTTTCGGTAGTGCCTACCCAACACGATTTGACAAACTATAAAGATGTCGATTTTTTGAAAGAAAAATGGGTGTAGTTTTATAACAATTGTCAAGTGCCAAATTTAAGCAAAAAAACGTTTATACAGTTTTATAAAAAAATTGTATAAACGTTTTTATTTTGAATAAAGAGCCAAAAGCAAGTTCTAGCTTTTTGCAGCTTCTTCAGCCATAAATTCTTTGTGCGAAATATAACGCTCCGAATCAAGAGCAGCCATACAACCCGTTCCTGCTGCTGTTACGGCTTGACGATAGATTTTGTCTTGAGCATCGCCACCTACAAAAACGCCAGGAATATTTGTTTTTGTGCTATCAGCTTGTGTGATTAAATAGCCTTCGCTATCCATATCGAGCCAGCCTTTGAAAATATCGGTATTTGGTTTGTGACCAATGGCAATGAAAAGTCCATCAACTGTAATATCACTCAACTCTTGCGTTTTGTTGTTGATAACACGCACCGCTTCGATTTCCTCATCGCCCAACACAGTATTTACTTCTGTATTCCAATAAATCTTGATATTCTCGGCATTGAAAACACGCTGCTGCATCACTTTTGAAGCACGCATTTCGTCACGTCTAACAAACATATGAACAGTAGGGCAGAGGTTCGCCAAATATAAAGCTTCTTCGGCTGCCGTATCGCCAGCACCAACGATAGCTACTTCACGGCCACGATAGAAAAAACCATCGCAAACTGCACAAGCACTTACTCCGCCGCCGTTGTCACGCAAGCGAATTTCAGATTCTAAACCTAGCCATTTTGCTGTTGCTCCTGTTGAGATAATCACTGTTTCGGCATGAATTTCTTTTCTATCATCTACCCAAACTTTGTGTGTGCCGCCATCTCTCGAAAACTCTACTTTCGTGACAAAACCTGTACGCAAATCTGCTCCCATTCTTTCAGCTTGTTTTCTGAAATCTTCCATCATTTGAGGCCCCATAATGCCATCAGAATAGCCAGGATAATTTTCTACGTCAGTTGTTTGCATCAGTTGTCCACCCGTTTGGCCTGTATATAACACAGGGTTTAAGTTGGCACGAGAAGCGTAAATAGCGGCAGTATAGCCTGCTGGCCCAGAACCTATAATTAGGCACTTAAATTTTTCAATATCGTTCATGCTTATATATTTGTACTATTTCAATTCAAAAAAATGAATACCGCAAAGATAACGTTAATTTGACTAAATTGGTTTTTATTTTTACTTTTTACCTCATTTTTTTACGCAAATATGGAAGCAAGAAACAAAGCCTTGTTTTGTTTTAAATATCAAACACTATTTAATAAATGGCCGATTCATTGCTAGCGCATCGAAAAATTAGTATGTTTCCCTTGTCAAAAGGTGTTTTTTTATTCAACTGAAAATTGTGATAAAAAATGTCAGAATCATTGTGATAAAAAAACGCTTAAAAAATAATCGCTACCACGAAAAAATGGATAAATAAAATTTTGTGTTATTTATTTTATTTCAAAGTGAAAATAGCTGAGAAAAAATGTATAGTATTATGAATAAAGTGTTTTTTATGAATTGTTAAGGTTGTTTTTTTTCAAAAAAATAAATTCATATTAGTCAAAATTTACGGCAAATACCTAAAAATGCGTATCTTGCCACAAATTCCTGTTTTTTAAATAAATAAGACAATAAAAAGAATATATTTTTGAATGTTTAATTAAAGCATTTGAGAAATAAAAGTAAAGTATATGGCAAGCAGCGTATTAATAGATAGTCACTTTCAACACTACAAAACACTCATTGACGATATTTTCAAAGAATTGCATCATTTGACAGTTAATTTGCGTAATGAAAAATTAGCTGTTACGGTTGATGATATTCGCTCTCGGCTCAATGAACCTTTTTTGTTTGTGATTGTAGGTGAGGTAAAAGTAGGCAAAAGTAGTTTTGTAAATGCTTTGTTGCAAACCGACAAAGAAGTCTGTAAAGTTGCACCAGACCCTTGTACTGACACGATTCAGCAAATTGTCTATTCAGAAACAGAAGCGATTATTCCGATAAATGATTATTTCAAAAAGATAACCTTGCCTATCGAAATTTTGAAAAAAATCGCTATCGTAGATACTCCAGGAACAAATGCCGTAATAAAAGACCATACCGAAATTACGGAGCGTTTTATTCCGACAAGTGATTTGGTAATCTTTGTTTTTGAAGCCAAAAATCCTTATCGTCAGTCGGCGTGGGACTTTTTCGATTATATCAATAAAGAATGGCGTAAGAAAGTGATTTTCGTGTTGCAACAATGCGATTTGATAGATGAAGATGACTTGAAAGTGAATATAGATGGTGTAAAAAGGTATGCTGGAGAACGTGGTATGAGCGAGCCGAAAATATTTTGTGTATCGGCAAAGCTAGAACAGAAAGGAAGAATAGATGAAAGTGGTTTTCATGGCATAAGAGATTTTATAAAAGATAGTATTACGGGCGGAAATAACATGAGAATGAAAATTCAAAGCTTGTTAGATACTTCTAAAAGAATCATGGGAACGATAGATGAGGGATTGACTTTGCGTAGAAAACAAGTGGATATTGATGAGGAATTTCGCCATAAAGTAAATCGTTTGTTAGATGGTGCAGAAATAAAAACAAGTGGGCAAATCGACAATATGCTCGACGAAGTGTTGAGAGAATACGACAAAATAACAGGCGATATTCAAGAAGAATTTGAAGATGGTTTGGGGCTGACTCGTTTGGTCAAAAAGTCGTTTTTGTCTATTTTCAACGAAAAAGAGAGCCTTAAACAATGGATTGCAACGATTAGCCAAAAAATAGAGGTTAATTTGCGGCCTGCTTTGGAGCGAAAAATGCGTGATGGCGTAGTGAATATTGCCGACAGCGTGAAGCAAATGGCGGAAATCATTGATATTGAAATTCAGAAAAGCAAAACACCTATCGCAAGCAACAATCAAGTTTTCGGTGCTATCGCTTCGAGACGGCAAGATAAACTAGATAAACTACACGCCAATATCATGGAACTGACTGCCGAAGCGGAGGCTTTTGTGAGTAATGATGCCTTGCGAAAAAGCTCTAATTTAGTACCTAACTTGGCAGCAGGCGGCGGTTTGGCCGTTGTTGGCGGCATTTTGGCATATATCGCTCAAGCTTCTATTTTTGATATTACAGGCGGTGTTTTAGCTGGAATTGGTTTGTTAGGCGGCGGTTTATATACTATGACTAAGCGTAACAAAATCATCAAAGAATTTGCCGACGAATTGTATAGAGGCAGAACAAGGCTGAAAGACGAAATCAACGAAAAATTATCGGAATATATCAAGGAAATTCGCATCAAAATCGACAACAATTTTTTAGAGTTCGATTCGTTTTTGAATGGCGAACACGAAAATTTAGGCAAACTGCAAACGCAATATGATAATATTGATGAGAAGTTCGATAATTTGACTAAGGAATTGGAGTTGTAGGGAATAAGAAAAATTAACAAGTAGTTGTCATTGCGAAAATCTTTTGCTGTGAAGCAAAAATTTGAAGCAATCCCATGCCGAAGACGATAAAATGTCGTTTAACTTCATACCCATAGCTTGTCATTCTGGACTACTTCGTTGTTTTGATTCTCAAAACTCCTCGTAGTGACAAGTTATTTATAAAAATTCAAAAAGGGTCTGCGTAATGTTAAGCAGACCCTTTTTGAATTTTGAAATGTTATTGTTATCTTAATCAAGCTTTAATTTGCAACAATACAATATTTCTTAAAACCATTAAGCAACGAATAATTGAAGATATAATAAAAGTCATCCCTAAAATTATGAAATACAATAAATATTCATCTTTTATATAATTATCAAAAATTTTCAACAAACTAAAAGAAAAAAAACAAAAAACAAAAACACTAGAAGCAATATAAAAAATATTGACAATTGTTTTATAATGCCTGCTATTTAATAACCCTTCTAGACCATTCTGACTCTTATCAAATTTTTTATTTTTTAAATTACTTTTGATTGTTAAAATTATAGTTAATGCGGCAATAATAAACCCTCCTACCGAAACCGAAGAAGATATTAATTCATTTAATAAATCATTTAGTGCATCTCTATCTAAATTAATACAAATATTATAATATTTGCACATGAAATTTATATAAAAGACAAGTGCTATTGCGATAATTAAATCAAAAATGATACTATTATCATAATAAAAATTCAAAAACTTTCTCATGAGTTACCAAAATGTTTTTTTAACTCTTTTAAAAGTTGAGAAAACATATCACTACTAATAATAGAACGATTGCGTTTACTTTTTTGAACTTCTACCTTGCTTTTAATTCGTTCAGCTATAAGGTCAAAAACTTCTAAAAGTTTATCATTCTCATTATCTTCTGCCTTTACTTCTAGTTCGTCAAAGCACTTGATATTGCTCTCATCTTTTTTAAAAGCATTAATTATTTTTTCAATTTTTTGTCTTATTAGTGAGTTCTTAGCTTGTTTTTTATAATCAAATTTAAGAAAAATTTTGACATATTTTGAATTACCATATTGGTGACTTACGTTAAAAGCATCTTGTAATCCACTATCAATTTTATTTAAATTTCTTATATTAACATTAAAAACCTTAGCTGTAAAAGAAGCACAACGTCCTATCCTTTTTTGATAAACATCTAAAGTATCTTTTAAGATATTCATCCCTTTTAATTTATATCCTTTGTCATTTGTACGATAGTTATCTATATGTTGTAAATATTTATAAAAGTCTTGAGATTTACTACCATATTGATTGTATTCAATAGCTAAAATAGGATGCTTACGACTAGATGAATAATCTAATAAAAAATGAGTTTTTTCTATTACACCTTCTGAGTCTTTGGCTTCTATATCTTTTATTTCATTATTACTTGTATCCATTAATTCGGGAAAAACATCCATACGAATACGCAATAAAATACCTGCAATAATTGGTTGATTAGATAAATATTCCAAATCAATTAGGCAAATTTTACCTCCATAACCAGAACAAAAGCGTTCTTTTCGATTATTTTTATTTAACTTTATTGCTTCTTTTATGTTATTGTTAATATATTCTTGTATTGTGCCATAAAAAGTAATTTCATCTTTTTTTTGTATTATTTCTAATTCATAAAAATGAATAGTTCTAGTAGTAAGAGTAAGTTTGTGTTGTTCCATAATTTATAGTATCACTTTATCTAGTTGCATTGCTTATTTTTTATATTAAACGTTATATTTTCAATAACCATTTCATAACAGTAACAATTGATTGTATATTATTTTAATTGTTAGATAGTATTATTAAGAAGTCAAAACTAATGTTTTTATCTTAAAAAAGCAAGCTTTGTTACTATTATATTTTAGTTTTGTTAAAAAAAACATTTCTCAAAAAAAACTACAAAACAAACATATTAAGCGTATCTTTCGTTTTATTTTTTTCCGAAAAAACAAAAACATGAAACTACACTTGCAAGATACCTTAAATTTTGCTTCCAAAATGACAGTCAAACGCCTTTGGAATGCCACAAAAATACTTTCTTCTTTTTACGCTTCTAAGTGGCGAAAAAAGCCATATCAATGGGGTTTGCCCTTCAATGTTTCTTTTGAGCCAACTACTTTTTGCAACTTGCGATGCCCAGAATGTCCGAGCGGCTTGCGTGCTTTCACACGGCCAACAGGTATGTTGCAAAAAGATTTTTTTAGCGAAAGTATAGACGAACTTGCCGAAACACTCATCTATCTCTATTTCTATTTTCAAGGCGAGCCATATCTAAATCCAGACTTTTTGGATATGGTAAAATATGCCACCGACAAAGGCATTTATACCGTAACTTCTACGAATGCTCATTTCTTAAATGATGAAAATGCTAAACGTACTATAACATCTGGTTTAGATAGGATTATTGTGTCAATTGATGGCACAACGCAAGAAACTTACGAGTCGTATAGAGTAGGAGGGAAGCTCGAAAAAGTGTTGGCAGGCACTAAGAATTTGGTGAAATGGAAAAAGGAATTGAAATCGAAAACGCCACATATTATTTTTCAATTTTTGGTCGTGCAACCCAATGAACATCAAGTAGAAGAAGTGAAACAATTGGCAGAAGAAATTGGAGTAGAGCAAGTTGTTTTCAAAACGGCTCAAATTTATGATTATGAAAATGGCAATCGTCTCATTCCTACAATAGACAAATTTTCTCGCTACGCAAAGCAAGCTGATGGCACTTATCGCATAAAAAACAAAATGCTAAATCACTGTTGGAAACTTTGGCATTCGTGTGTTATCACTTGGGACGGCCGTATTGTTCCTTGCTGTTTCGACAAAGACGCAACGCACAAAATGGGCGACTTGCGAACGCACTCTTTCCGTGAAATTTGGCAAAGTGAGATGTATGATGATTTTAGAAAAAAAATACTGAAATCTCGCAAAAATATTGATATTTGTACCAATTGTTCGGAAGGCACGAAGGTTTGGAGTGAATCGTAGGAAAGTTTCAGCAATAATTTAGTTTAGACATACTATTTCTTTGAGAAATAGTATGTCTAAACTAAATTATTGCTCAAGTCGCTAATCGTTTTCTATCAAAATCTGAAAAGAAACACACTTTTCCATCACAAAAGCGAACCAAAACAGCAAAATTGGCACAATAACAGTAAGCTGACGAGGATATGCACTCACCAACATACTCAAAAATAGATACGAAAAAGCGATGCCTAAAACCATTTTTAATTCTATCGGAATATTATTTTTGAAATTTAGCAGCGTTGGAATGATGCAAAAAAACAGGAAAGTCAATAAAATAGCATTTGGAGGAAAGCGTTTTAGCGTCGCATTTCTTTGATAAAAATAGCTCGTTGGAACACCGAAAAACAAACGGCCTAAATTTGAAATACAGTTTTCGATATACTTTTTTGGGTGCTTTTTTATGTTTTCAAAAGCTAGTTTTTTATACAAATTATCACGCTCTACACCGACAAATTGATGCACATAAGCCATGTTTTTTTGATGGTTTTTCGCCAACAAATCGGCATTGCAAGGCACATCGGCAGCATGGCCACAGTTTGCCGTAAAAGTTGGGTTATTCCAATCGCCAAACTCGCCTTCGTGTGGCGTACTCATCCAATATAAAGACATGCCGCCAGAGTTTCCCCAATAAAAAATTTTGTTCGTTAGGCTGTAAGTATATAGCAAATAAGGAATGTTTAGCAAAAACGCCACTAAGAATATTAAACTTGCTTTTTTCGTTTTTTCGCTTCGCCAAATGAAATAAGAAAGGCTTGCAAGTACCAACATCAGCAATAAGACATAGCCAAAAATTATTTTCGCTAATACTAAAATACCGAAAATGAAACCTGCATATAAATGGAAATTATTTTTATCTATTTTTTTGAAAGAAAGCGACAAAAAATAAAGGAATAACACAATTAAAAACGAAGTAAAACATTCTGTTAAAATAAGCGGAATTTCGGGATATGCAATATAATAACAAGCCCAAAAAAACGAAAAAAACAAGGCTACATTTCGTTTTACATAATTCAAAAGCGTTTTAAACAAAAAAACAATAGACAGATATTGCAAAACAGCATTGGTAAGCGTGATGCAAATTAAAGGCAATTTTAGCAAGACAAAAGGCATCAGAAAAATAGGATAAGCAGGGCCATTCCACAAATTGATGTCTGGCGGTGGCGACGAATAAAAGCCATGACATAGGTTTTCGGCAAATTGCATATATCTCCCCTCATCGCCGTGCATGGTGTCATTGTGCATTTTGAAAACAAATATCACAAAAAGTATTAAAAAAGGTAGAAATAGCAAAAATGGAGATTGTGAGAAATATTTTTGTAGCAGTTTTTTCATAAAACAGTTCATTGCTAAACCTGACAGGTTTTACTTGCTTAGAATATTTTTTTTACATCAAAACAAAAGATAAAATCAAAAATGTATCTTTGTTTTGAACAGAAACCTGTCAGGTTTTCCTGATAGATATATAAATTTTAGTATTTTTACATTTGCAAAATTGAACTTTCAAAGCTCATTTTGCGTCTTTACAAGGTAGGCATTTTTATTAAAAAAACGTAATTATTTGCAATGGATATAACAATAAATGCAAGTGACAAACAACACATACAAAAATACTTTGGCAGCAGCTTAGAAGAATTAACTTATACGGATTTTCAGCAAAAACACAAACAATTACGTGTGAAATATCACCCAGATAATTTTGCGAAATTTGATGACGAAACCATACACGAAATGGCTACCGAAAGGTTTCAGTCGATAGAGCAGTTGGCAGAGAAATTGAAGGCTTTTTTTGAGGAAAAACAAAAGGTAACAATTGCCGAAAAAGAAAGCGAAGAAACGGCTACGGTTGTGCAGAATAGATATGCTTATGACGATTTGAAATTTGAGATTATCACACGCAACAAAGATTTGAAATATCAGTTGTTTGGCAAGTTTTACAGGCGTTTGAGCTGGGGCGACCGCTATCAAATACCGAATACGGCAGCGAGTTTGATTATCGACAACAATCATGTCGGTAGCTCTATCGGCTTTAACGAAACCATTGTTTTTTATTTGAGTTTTGCGGCCAGCGAATCGGTACATGATATTGCGGAATGGCTCTACAAAAATATCGTTGGGCAAGCGACTTCTTTGCTCATTTCAAAAGAATGGACACCGATTGATTTGCTATCTATCAGACGTGCGATTGAACGAAAAACGATTTTGGAAATAACAGCAGGGAGTTAGTTTCTAGTTTTTAATTTTTAGTGATGAGTTTTTAGTTTTAAAATTTTGGAGATTTTTCAGTAATAGCTCAATTGCTCATTTTTAACAAAAACACTGCATAGTGCAAGACAGAGAAAACTATTTTATCATAAATCAACTAAAAACTACGAACTAAAAACTCAATCACTTTTTTTGCCTGTTTTAAGCGGTTTTCGTAGCTTTTTCCTTGAATGACGACAAAAGGAACTGCTAATTTTTTTAAAGTCGTTTCATACAAGTCAAAAATCTCTTGCCTTTGAGCCGTTTCGCTGTGTTCTCGCTGTGGGTCGGCTACCCATTTCACATCTACATTGGTGAGCAAATACAAATCGAAATCTTGCTTTGCGATATGCTCATCTATCCAATCACATTTTTTTTTGAAAATATATTCATACCAAATTTTCGTTACAATCAACTCTGTGTCTGCAATGAGTAAGTTTGAGGTATTTTGCGAAGCGTTTTGAGTATCCGAAAATTGTTTTTGAGCGATAAAAAGCACATCTTCGGCTGTATATACTTGCTGTAAATTTCCAATGTATTCCCTCGCATATTCAGCTATATAAATAGCTCGATAATGTGCTGCAAGTTGCTTGGTTATCGTCGTTTTTCCTGTTGATTCGGGGCCTAAAATGGCTATTTTTAGTTGCTTTTTGTTGAGCATTTTTATTCATTTTTTGAAGAAGAAAAAACAAATGTGCAATATGTTCTAAAAGACTAGAAATATGTCGCTTTTACTTTTGAATTATTTTTTAAGTTGCGTTTTTTTTCAAGGTTTGTAATGTCCCAAACTTCTGCAATATTATTAAAATTTTGATTGATGTTTTTCTCCCACTCAAAAAAAGCAATATTACTCATATTTATAAGATTAATAGAAATATCATTGCCCGTTTTCTCAAAATCTCCATAAATTCTAATTATATCTACAGTTTTATTAGGTTTGAACTCTAAATAAGCATTCATACCACTGTTTAGCCCACTATAAGTCGCTAATACATAAGAATTAGAACATGGAATAGATTTATTATTGCATTTATTATAATAGAAATAAATTTTATTTCCTTTGTCAATTCTTGTAACAACTATATCATTGTATTCATAATATATAACTTTCTGTTCATCACAAGATAAAAATAGTAGTATTGCAAAAACTATCAATATATTTTTCATTATAATTTGTTATTTTATATCATTTCTATCTATTTTTACTTCAACAAAAAAAATGCCTAACATCTGAAAATACAATCAAATGTTAGGCAGTCATTTATATTCAGATAAACTATTATCCAAACAATTTTATTTTTAGTAGCCTACGCCCAAAGAACCTAAAGTTTCTTTGTTCAAGTTGCCAACAGGCAAACCAGACTTTTCTTGATATTGTTGTAAAGCACTCTTAGTACGAGTACCTAAAACGCCATCAACTGGCCCTGGCTCATAACCTCTATCTTTCAAAGCACGTTGTACACGACGAATCAAGTCAGAGTTTGTATCAGAAGCACAAACGATTTCTACCCAACGAGTAAAACCACCAGCACGAACTAATTTTCTATCATTGATAGTTTTGTATTCAGCAGGAATAGTGATTTCTTCTGTTCTAGCAGGAGAAGACAAAATTCTTTTTTTGATAGTTTTGTACTCAGCAGGAATAACTACTTCTTTTACAGTAGCTGGCTTGCTCAATACTCTTTTTGATACCGTTTGAAATTCAGCAGGAATTTCTCTTACATCAGAGTCGCCACCAGAAACTAATACTTTTTTAGTAACTGTTTTGTATTTTGCAGGTACTTCTACCCAACACATAATATAACAATCGTCTGGATTGTCAGAAAAACACTCAGGAGCACGCTTCTTTTTAATCCATTTTCCGCTTTCGCCAGCTACCATTACTCTTTCAGTAACAGTTTTGTAAACAGGATCTTTTTTCGTTACTTTAGTAGAAGCTTCTTTCGTCATTACTCTTTCTGAAACGGTTTCGTATTGAGCCGCAACAGGTACTAATTTTACAGATTCGTCTTTTACTAAAATTCTTTCACTTACAGTTTCGTAAACTGCAGGAGTCGTTACTGTTTTAGTAGAAGCTTCTTTTACTAAAACTTGTACAGATACATCTTCATAAACATCTGGAATTTTACATTTTGCATAACATTTGCCATATTCCGATGGTTGTGGAGGCATATCGTCAAATTGTGCCATAACGCTGTTTGCGCTAAAACAAAACAACGCACCTAACAACATTGCTTTTACAGTATGCATTTGCTTCATAATTTAATTATTATTTAATTATGTGAATAAAAAATTGATTTTTTGATTGATTAGCGATTTTTGAGACTCTCAACAAGCTATTAAGGTCACTTGTATGCACAAAAAAACGAAATAACTAATTGATAATTCTTAAAAAATGACTCAGTTAAGTCTATGTTAAGCATTATTATAATTAGAGAGTTGATAAATCAACATATCGAAAGTTTATTGTGTTAAGTGCCAAGCACTATGTTTTTTAGTTTTAAAAAATGCGATTAAAGATAAAATATTGTTTTTAAGATGCAAAAAATACAGCACAAATCGACTACATTTTTTCTCATTTTACTAAAATATCTTTATAGGTAAGCATTTAGTAAAGGCAAAGTAACGAAAAATCAATGGTTTATAGTAGAAATACCGCAAATTTATTGTTTATTTTTGCATCAAAGTTACCAAAGTAGTTTTTTTAGTCCTTATTATAGAAATATTTTACAAATTTTATGAAAAACAAGTTTATTTTTTTAATCAAAGTTTTGCGTGAAAGTCTCAATAATTTTTTAAATGATAATGTTCCACGCCTTGGAGCAGCATTGTCTTTTTATACTATCTTGTCTTTGCCTCCGCTATTGATGCTTATTACAGGAATTATCGGTGCTTTTTTTGGTGAGCAAACAGTAAAGGGAAAAATCGACCAGCAACTTGTTGAATTGATGGGAGCACAAGTGGCACATGTTATTACATCTGTTAGCCAAAATGTGGTGATGAAAGGTAAGGGAATTCCGTTTATTGCTTTTTTGGGAGCTATTTTGAGTGCTACGGGAGTTTTTGTGGCTTTGCAAGATGCTTTCAATACCATTTGGAAGGTACACCCAAAATCTGGAACAGAAAATGCCGTAGTGCGTTTTTTGAAAACCCGTCTCATGTCTTTGTCTATTATTGTTATGTTAGGCTTGCTAGTCATTGTTGGCATGATTAGCAGTACGGCATTGGCTATTTTTAGCGATTATTTATACGAATATTTATCTGCTTTTGCTTACTATATTCTGCATATCACAAATGTTTTGGTGTCTTATGCTTCTTACATACTTATTTTTGCGGCTATTTTCAAGTTTATTCCTGATGTGGTCTTAAAATGGAAGCATGTTTGGGTTGGAGCTATCATAACGACTATTTTGTTTTCTATTGGACGCTATGTGCTATCGCTTTATTTGAGTACGAGCGATATATCTAGCACTTATGGTGTGGCAGGGTCGCTTGTTATTCTTTTGCTGTGGATTTTCTATTCGTCACAAATTTTGTTTTTTGGTGCTGAATTTACGAAAATTTGGAATGAAGAGAAAAAGCAAGATATTCCAGCCAAATATTATGCTGTAAAAGTGAGAATAGAAGAGACAAAAATTGAGGAATAGCTTTTTTAGTTTTAAAATTTTAGTAATTAGTTAAGTTGGATTAAAACAGCAACTTAAAACTTATTTTTTTACGAGGTTACTATTCATTACTATTTCTCTTAGCTTTTTTTCAAAATGATAAACGATATTTTCATCTTCATGATATACGTTTTCCAAAACAATTACGTCAATATCTTTTTCTGGAATATAAAATTTAATAGATGCGAAACCTAATCCTCTGCCTGCATGTCCTATTATTTTCATGTTTTTGTTGTCATCTATTCTTACACCATAGCCATAACCAATTTTTTCATTACCAAAAGCATCGTGTTGGCCAGTAATGTTATAATTTGTCATTAATTTGTAGGTAGCTGGTTTCAGCATTTTTCCTTGATGAAGCTTTGTGTCCCAAATATTCAAATCTTTTGCGTTTGAAATAATACCGCCAGCAGGAATGAAATCTGACCAACCATTTTCGGAAAATCCGAGCTCATCAAATTTCAACAATTCATATTGTTCATTTGAAACGATATATCCATCAATAACTTTATTGCTATTTTTTGTTATATCATAGCAAAAAGTATTGTCCATTTTTAACTCTTTAAACAAACTATTGGCTACTTCAATATATTTTTGCCCTTTAACACTTTCGATTATTCTACCTAACAAACTATATGCTGGATTGCTATATTTATACTTTGTGCCTGCTTCAAAAAGCAATGGTTTGTCGATTCCTACTATTCCAGACGACATGTTGAGCAATTGATGAACAGTTACGGTATCTACCCACGTTTGTTTAATATTGGGCAAATATTTTCTAATAGAACTTTTTAAGTCGATTTTTCCATTTTCAACTTCTCTAAGTATCAAAGCGGCAGTAATTTGTTTGCTGTTAGATTGAATTCTGAAATTGTCTGTGATATTTATTGGCGTTTTATTCTCAAAGCTTGAATAGCCATGTGTTTTTGAGTATTTGGTTTCGCCATTTTGCGTAATAAGAACAACACCGTTAAAGCTTCTTGGATTTGTTGTTTGTATTAAACTATCAATTTTAGAAGAGTAGTCATCTATTTGCTTTTTAATGCTATTGCTTTTGTCTGCACTACTGTTGCCACAGCTTAGAAAAAACAAAACAAGAAGTAGCGGTAGATATTTAAGAGTATTTTTCATAAAAAAAACGTTTTAGTCAAAAATGATTAGGTCTTATTTTGCTATTGCCTTTTATCTTTGCGTCAATTAAACAGGTAATGGTTTTAGCTTTAAATTATTTTAATTTGGCATCACTTGGCGGTTGAAAATCGAAATAATCGCCACTAGCTGCTTCATTGATTTTAATATTTTTGTATTGTGTTTTGCTGATGCTAGAATCGCCATTTTCATAAAAATTTATTTCTGTGATAGTAGTTGGAAAATCTATTGCTCCAATTTTTTTATAATTGTAAAAAAACATTTTTCGCAAGGCTTTTCCTTCAAAATTCTCATAGCCCAAATAAACAGGCTTATAATCTTGATGTACCAATTCGGCCTTAAAAATAGGCACACCTAATGGACTTTTTGGCTGCCACTCCGTAACGAGCAAACCATCATTAAAATCAGTAGCGATTTGCTGAAATCCCATTTTTCGCAAGCCCATATCATTGACTTGTCCATTCAGAAAATAGCTAAAAAAAGTAATTTCTGTACTGACGCTCTCACTTTGGTCTTGTTCAATAGTATTTGCTTTTGGGTCATAAACCTGATATTCGCCTTCCTTATTTGTTTGCAAAATATACTCCGCAGGTTTCTGAAAATGCGTTGTTATATCACCATTAGACTGATAATACATATCGGCCTCTACTGTGGTGAGCTTCCCATTTGCAGTTTGTTTTGTCACAATTTGAACCTGTAACTTATTGATACTCAAATTGATAGCTATGGAGGCCAAAATGGTACAACAGCAGCAAATTGCAATGATAAATGAATAAATAAATGTTTTTCGCATGTTTTTTTTAATAAGTAAGTAGTCAGACAAAAATAAATACACATCTCGTTGAAGCTAACACGCTGAACATCAATGCGTTAGCAACGAATCAACCGTTTGTTAAATAGTGCTTGGCACTTAGTTGGACAGATTTATGCTACAAATATGTGAAAACTAACACACTAAATATCAATGTGCGTTAGTAACGCTTGGTACTTAAATGGTGGTTTGGGAAATAAAACACGTTATTTAAGCAGTTATCTAAACGTATTTTTGTTATAAAAATTGTATTTTTTGGAGTAGAAATGTTTTTTATAGAAGAAAATAAATCAACAGTTCGGACATTTACACATTTTTTTATCAAAGGCTTAAATATACTATTTTTTCCAATTTAAAGATGTTTAGTAGTTAAAAACTACCATTTTGATGTGGTACAAGTTGAAAACTCGTACCTGTTTAGTCATCTTATATCAATTAGTTGTTAAGTTGCAAAATGTAACACTTATTATTTAAACATTGCTAATGCTTTTTCTAATCAAAAATAGCTATTACATAAGTTTTCAAATTGTAAAATTAAGCTTTTTGCTTGTTTGTACCAATCCTTGTTTGTATTTTGCTTGCCTACTTTTTTATTAAAGTAGCTATTTGAGAACAAGATAATGCTTTGATTATCAATGCGTTAGCAACGAATCAAACACTTTATTTAAATAGTGCTTGGCACTTAAAAAAGCTTTGAAATGAAGATGTTTTACAAAAACCACTTTTTTTTCCTTACTATTTGCCTAATTTTTTCAACAACTATACAAGCCCAAATCCATCATCATCACGACGATTCACACGTTGTAGAAGCTAGATTGCAACCTGCTGTTATTGAGAAGGATTTAGCACCTTTTTATCATGGTATTGCTTCTGGCGACCCACTTGCAGACCGTGTTATGCTATGGACAAGAGTGACACCAGAAGTGCCAAATACAGAAAGTATTGAAGTGCAATGGCAAATAGCAACTGATACGCTTTTCGAAGATATCGTCAATTATGGAACAGTTTATACTAATGGAAGCAAAGATTTTACTGTAAAAGTTGATGCTGACAATCTCGAAGCTTATGCTTTTTATTATTATCGCTTCTATGCTTTAGGCAAATATTCTTTGATTGGCCGCACCAAAACTGCTCCTAATACAGCTAGTGATAATTTGCGTTTTGCGGTTGTTTCTTGTTCAAACTATGAAGCAGGTTATTTTAATGCCTATCGAAATATTGCCGACCAGAATAATGTAGATGCTGTTATTCATTTAGGAGATTATATTTATGAATACGGAAACGGACAGTATGGCGATACTCGTTTGCATGAGCCAGCCAACGAGATTGTAGGCTTAGGAGATTATAGAACAAGACATGCACATTACAAATTAGACCCAGATTTGCGTTTTATCCATCAAAATTTTCCATTTATTACCACTTGGGACGACCATGAATCTGCCAATAATTCGTGGAGCGGAGGAGCTGCCAATCACGATGTCGATACGGAAGGCGATTGGAATGATAGAAAAACAGCTTCTATCAGAGCATATCACGAGTGGATGCCTTTGCGACAGCCAGATATAAACGATAATGAGCGTATTTATCGCAAATTTAACTACGGAAATTTGGCAGATATTTTTGTGCTAGATACTAGACTCGAAGCTCGAAGTGTGCAAGCTGGTTCTACTTTTGCCGACAATATAGACGACCCAGAAAGAACGCTCATAGGTATGGAGCAAATGGAATGGCTAACAAATGAATTATCAACTTCTACGGCTCAATGGAAAGTGATTGCTCAACAAGTGATGATTGCACCGCTGCAAGTGGCTGGCGTGCAAATAAATGTGGATCAATGGAATGGCTATCCTGCCGAAAGAGCAAGATTGTTGGATTATATTTGGAACAATAATATTGAAAATGTAGTAGTGCTAACAGGCGATATTCACACAGCTTGGGGAAACGATATTCCATACAGCAATTATGATTCAGATACTGGCGATGGTTCGGTAGCCGTCGAATTTGTGACTACAAGCGTTACTTCTCCAGGCTTTCCTTTTCCAGTAGGCCAAAACATTATTCGTTTGCTCAATTCGCATGTAAAATACGTCAATTTGACAGAACACGGCTTTTTTGTTTTAGATTTGACAGCCGAAAAAGCAGAAGCTGATTGGTATATTGTGCCAACACTTGACGAACCTTCAACAGGTAGCACTTTTGTGCAAGCCCAATATGTAAATGCTGGCGAAAGACACCTCAATGAAGCTACTGTACCTGCACCTTATCCTTTGGATATGCCTTCGCTTGCTCCTGCAAATCCACCTGAGCCAATTGTGAAAGTTTATCCTCGTATTTTGTTGGAAGGTGCTTACAATGTTAGCAGCAATAGTATGACAACTACTTTGTATAACAACAATTTGATAACAGCAGAACAGCCTTTCAACCGTTTGCCGTGGAACTATGAAGGTACTGAAATTGTAAGTAATACAGTAGCTATCGGAAATGATATTACAGATTGGGTTTTGGTAGAAATTAGAAATGCAGCCGATAGTAGCGAAATTATTGAAAAACGTGCTGGTATTTTGTTGCAAAACGGTTGGGTAAAAGATATAGATGGTAGCAACGGTTTGTCTTTTCGGAACTTAACGCCAAACAAAGAATACTTTGTGTCTGTGAGAAGTCGAAACCATCTAGCAGTCATTAGTCAAGCTGCAATTATGCCTTTACCTTATGATTTTACGAGCGAAATGTCGCAAGCTTTGGGAAATGGACAACTAAAAGAACTTGAACCGAATGTATTTGGCTTGTTTGCGGGCGATTTTGATGCTAATGGCGTTTTGACTTATAGCGATTTTAACGCTTATATTTTACATTATGGCAGCCAAAATAGCTATCAAAATGCTGATGTTAATTTAGATGGTGTGGTAGATGATGCTGATTTTGAGATGTATCAAAATAATATTAGCAAAATTGGAATTGATGTGATAAAATATTAAAATTTATTAGCGATAAGTAGATTGTTAAATATTCAAGGTTTTTAAAATCTTGAAGGTGGGTTGTCGAATTTAAGCATAACAAGAATATTGTTTTTCGCTCCAAAAAGTGCCAAATAAA
>JBMZCV010000094.1:0-19271 GCA_049613665.1 Chitinophagales bacterium
AATAGTATGTTTAAGCCTTTGATAAAAAAATGTATAAATGTCCGAACTATTGATAAATAAATTTATTTTACAGATATTTACATTGAAAAATAGAATTTTATTCTTAACTAAAAAAAATGAAACATGAAAAATAAAACAATAAATTCAACCAGCAAGTTGGTTATTGCAATGCTCGTTATTACTGCAATTGTCAGTCTTTTTATTCGCTTGATGCCACACATTCCTAACTTTACGCCTATTGGTGCTATGTGTTTATTTGCAGGAGCTTATGTTTCGCAACGAAAACTAGCAATTTTCTTGCCACTTTTGGCACTTTTCATCAGCGATTTAGTTCTACATGTCAGCTATTTGCAAGGATTTCAAGAGTTTCCAGGCTTCTACGAAAGCATCTACATCAATTATATTGCCTTTGCTTGTATGGTTTTGATGGCTAGTTTTGGTTTGAAAAATAAAGCCAATTGGTTTAAAATTCCTATGACAACTTTTGCAGCTTCTATCGCCTTTTTTCTAGTCAGCAATTTGGGCGTTTGGCTCACTTCTACTGTGATGTATATGCCTAAAAGCTTGGCTACCTTAGTAGAATGTTATGTTGCTGCTATTCCATTCTTTTGGACAACTTTAGCTGCTGATTTATGTTATACAACTGTTTTGTTTGGAGCTTTCTTTTGGCTGAAAAAAAATGCCTTTTCAAACGAAAAAGAAATGGCAACCAACAGCTAGTTTTACTCAAAAAAATAAGATAAAATGAGCTTTTTTAGCTTGAGAAATGCTTAAAAAAGCTCATTTTCCTGAAATATATTAGAAAAATCATTTAAGAGCGAATTACTATTTTAATAAACAGTCATTTTTTTGCTAACGTATTGAAAATCAAGGAGTTAGCTTCAATGAGATGTCACATTATTTTTGTTTAAGCACTTAAAAGAAAATGAACAATTACTAAATGAATAATGAACGTTATAGCAACGATAGAAGCAATTTTACGCTAATTGCGAAAACCTTACCTTTTTTAGAAGATGTTTTGGCAGAAGAAATTACCGAAATTGGCGGCACAGTAGAGCAAATCGTCAATCGAGCAGTTTACTTCTCTGGCAATCAAGAGATTATGTATAAAGCAAACTTACATTTAAGAACAGCTTTGCGTATTTTGAAGCCTATCGAATATTTTACGGCCAAACATACCGACCATTTATATCGCCAAATGATGCGTATTAATTGGCAAAAATACATGAACCTTGACCAAACTTTTGCGATTGATGCGGTTGTCAATTCCGAATACTTCAGACACTCCAAATATGCGGCTCTAAAAGGAAAAGATGCTATTGCAGATTGGTTTCGCAACAAAACAGGCCGTCGCCCTTATGTCGATACAAAAGAGGCTGATGTACGCTTTCATATTCACATCGACAAGCATCATTGTACGATAGCTTTGGATAGCTCTGGCTCATCTTTGCACAAGCGTTCTTATCGTGAAGTAACAACTGCTGCACCTATCAACGAAGTCTTGGCGGCTGGCATGATTCTAATGGCAAAATGGGACAAAAAAGCACCCTTCATAGACCCAATGTGTGGCTCTGGAACAATTGTTATTGAAGCAGCTATGATGGCTAAAAATATACCTGCCAATTGGCAACGTTCCACTTTTGGCTTTTTTACTTGGAAAGATTTTGACGAGTTTTTGTGGCAAAATATCAGAAGCCGTGCAAAGCGAAATATCAAAACAGAAGGAGAGTTTCCAATAATAAAAGCGAGTGATATTGATAGAGATGTTATACGAACTGCCGAAAGACACGCATGGCGAGCCAATGTGAATGATTGTGTGAGTTTTGAGCGAAAAGACATTAGAAGAACAGGCAAAGCAGACGATATGGAAAGCGGTTTAATCATTACTAATCCGCCTTATGGCGAGCGATTGGAAGAAGATGATTTGGAAGGCTTTTATAAAGAAATTGGCGATTGTTTGAAGCAAAATTATGAAGGTTTCGACGCTTGGGTTTTGAGTGGAAATACACCAGCTATCAAGCGAATTGGTTTGCGGGCTTCCAAAAGAAAGGCTTTGTATAATGGTGCTTTGCAGTGCAAATTTTACAAATATGAACTTTATAAAGGTACGAAAAGAACCGATTAATTTTTGTAGAATCTGATACGCTGATTTTAAAGATGTTAGCATAAATTGCGGAACTATAATTTTGCTTTTTTATTTTTGTTTGTTTTGCAAAAAAATAAACAAAAACAGAAAAATTTGCACAAAAAATAAGCTTTGCATATTGCGTTTTCTTAACTTTGTGAAATCAAAAAAACTTTACAATATATTACTCAATTTATAAAAAAAGTTATGCCAAAAATTTCACAAAAAGGCGACAATATGCCTGCTTCGCCTATCAGAAAACTCGTTCCTTTTGCTGAACAAGCGAAAGCCAAAGGAACGAAAATTTATCATCTCAATATCGGACAGCCAGACATCAAAACGCCTACAAAAATGCTTGATGCCGTCAGAAATATAGACTTTGATGTTTTAGCATATAGTCATTCGGCTGGTTTCGAGTCGTATCGCCGCAAATTAACAGGCTATTATGCTAAGTTTGGTGTCGATATTGACTATTCTGATTTGATAGTAACAACAGGCGGCTCAGAAGCAATTTTGTTTGGTTTATTGTCTTGCCTCGACCCAGATGATGAAATCATTGTGCCAGAGCCTTTTTATGCCAACTACAACGGCTTTGCGATGACCAGCAATGTGACTGTAAAACCTATTACGGCAAGTATAGAAAATGGTTTTGCTCTGCCTTCGATAGCAGCTTTTGAGGCAGCGATTACGCCAAAAACAAAGGCGGTTATGATATGCAACCCTAGCAATCCGACAGGCTATTTATATTCAAAACAAGAGCTAGAAACATTGAGCAAAATCGTGAAAAAGCATGATTTATTTTTGTTTGCCGATGAGGTTTACAGAGAATTTGCCTACGACAAAGCACAACATCATTCTATTTTGACGCTAGAAGGCTTGGAAGAAAATGCAGTAGTTGTCGATTCTATTTCGAAGCGTTTTAGTGCTTGCGGTGCTAGAATAGGTATGCTAGTTTCTCGCAACAAAAAGGTTATTTCTACGGCAATGAAGTTTGCACAAGCACGTTTGAGTCCGCCGACTTTTGCACAGGTAGCTGCGGAGGCTTCACTAGAAGTGGAAGCAAGTTATTTGGAAGGCGTTTTGGCAGAATACGAAAATAGACGCAATATTTTGGTAGCTGGTTTAAACAAGATTAAAGATGTCGTTTGCCCAACGCCAAAAGGTGCGTTTTATGTGGTGGCTCAACTGCCTATTGATGATTCGGAGCGATTTTGTCGTTGGTTGCTAGAGGATTTTAATTATGAAGGCGAAACAATCATGTTAGCTCCAGCTTCTGGTTTTTATGCTACAAAAGGCTTAGGAAAACAAGAGGTTCGTATTGCTTATGTGCTAAACGAAAACGATTTGAAAAAAGCTTTAGTTTGCTTAGAAAAGGCTTTAGAGGCTTATCAAAATGTGATGTAAAATGAAAAAAAACATGTATTTATACTAGAAAAAAAAGCAGCAAGGTAAAACAAATTACCTTGCTGCTTTTGTATTTTTAGCCAATTTTTATCTCAAAAAAGCCTATTCAATAACCAATTTTTTGTTCAATAAGCTAAAACCTTGAATAACTTTTAAGAAATAAGTACCTTTTTCGCTCGCTGGAATATTGATTTTAGACTCATATATCCCTTCAAAATCTTCGATAGTTTCGCTATGTACCTCACGGCCTGCTACGTCCAAAACAACAACTTTTGTCGTTTCTTCATCTTCAAGAGCGAAACTCAAATAGTAAAAGCCTTTGCCAAAATCTGGAGCAAAAGCGATGTCTTCGATAGCCAAATCTTCGCTACCTTTGAAGGCACTATGAATGCTAGAATAAGACGCTCTATCCAACAAACTCAAGTCGCTAATTGATACACTCACTTTTTGCTTTGTGCGATTGTTGGTGTAGCTATTGGTTTTCGTTTCGCCGTTCACATATTTGTTAATTTTATCCAAAACACCATCATCTTGACTTTGAGCCATGACAGTATTTGTCGAAAACAACATTAAAGTCAAAGCAAATAGGCTGCAAATTGAAAAAAGATTTAAACGTTTCATTTCTGTTTATTTTAATATTAAAAAATATTTTTCGTTGATAAAATGCTCTTAATCAAAATGTTATATATAATACTTTTTTTTAAAAAAACTTTGAAGAAGCAGCATTTTTTATTTTCTTTATTTAACTATAAAACTTGTATTTTTATTGTTTTCAAAACAAGCAAATGTTTATTAGACTAATAAAAATATGGAAGGTTTAAATATCATAACTAGCTTTTAGCAAAAATAGTTCCATAAACTATTTTCCTTTGTCATATATACCTACATTTCTCTAAATCGTTACAATTTTTAAATGAGTAGCATTTGTTGAGAGATAAGGCAAGCACATATAAAAACTTTTTTTACACTTTTTTTAATCACTAAGGAACTTATAGCATAGTCGATTTGTTTTGTAAAAATAAGTGCAAGACTGATAGTTTATTACAGAGTATTCCAAACGTATTTTTTCATTATTCTAAATAAAAACGAAATACTTATTTTTTCACAAAATTATAATTTCATGTTTACAAATTATCCCACATATCAAAACTCATTTTCGCTTAACGGAACTTCCGTTGAGATGTATAATGTTGTGTTCAACACTCACAAATATATAAAATGTCTAAAATAAGTAGGTTTATCACTAGCAATTTCCAGTTTGAAATTGCATAAAAAACCGTAGGCATTGTAAAAGATGTTTACGGTTTTTTTTATGTGCAGAAATGAACTTCTAAGAAAAATTTAGACATACTATTTTTCATCCAAAAAATGATAAAACTTGGAAATATTGGGAATCTTAACCTAGAAAAAATGGCATGTCTTTCTTATTTTATAAAGTCAGTTTATATAAAAAAACAAAAATATCGAATTAATCACATTTACAAAAATTACAAAAAATGCAGAATTTTAAAAGGCTTTTTGCCATTTTAGGAAACTGGAAACCTTATTACGCTCTATCTGGCAGTTTGCTCATTTTTTCAACCATTTTCAGAATGTTTGAACCCAAAGTTTTGCAAGTCACAATTGACGGTATCATTACTTTTTTTCAATCTGCCAACAAACAGCTACCAGAAGCAAAAGATTCTATTGCACAAGCAATTTATGCCATTTTGCCAGCCTTAACCACCGAAAATATCAGCCTAATATTATTGACTTTATGCGGCATATATGTAGGCATTGCTTTTGTTCGAGCTTCTAGTATGTTTAGTTCAAGTGCAATTGCGGCATTTTGTACCGAAAAAGCCATCAAAGATTTGCGAAACCGCTTGTTTTCGCACATTCAAACCTTGCCGCTCAATTTTCATGGCAAGGTATCAACAGGCGAAATGATTCAGCGTTGCACAGGCGATGTCGAAACCGTCAAAAAATTTATTGGGCAACAAGTAGTAGAAGTTGTGCGTTTATTTGCCATCTTTTTTGCCGCTTTTTATATGATGGCAAGCATACATCTTACCTATGCTTTTTTCGCTATTTGTATTGTGCCTTGCTTGTTGTTTTTAGCCTTATATTTTTTCAAAAAAGAAGGCAAAGTTTGGGAAAAACACGAAGCCGAACAAGATAAATTAATTTCTATTGTAGAGCAAAATTTGTCTGGAAATCGGGTGGTAAAAGCTTTTGCTCAAGAAAAAAATGAGATAGAAAAATTTGAAAAACAAAACAAAGCGAAAATAAAAATTGGTGTAGAACATCTCTATTTACACGCCGCTTATTGGCCGCTTTCCGATACACTTTTTCATTTGCAAATCACGCTTTCGCTGCTTGTCGGTGGCTACTTTACGCTAAATGGTGCGATTACGGTAGGTGAGTTTGTCGCTTTTTATACTTATATCATTATGGTCAGTTGGCCGATGCGACAGATTGGGCGAGTACTTTCGCAAATGAGTATGGCATTGGTCGCTGTGGAGCGTTTGTCGGCCATTTTAGATGCCGAATCAGAAAATTATGATGGCTTTGACAATGATGGCAAAAGTTTGAAAGGCGATATTGAGTTTAGAAATGTGTGGTTCAAATATCCGAAAAGCGAAGAATATGTATTGAAAGACATTTCTTTTAGCGTAAATGCTGGCGAACAAGTGGCTTTATTAGGGCCAACAGGCTCTGGAAAATCAACGGTTATCGCTTTGCTCACTCGTTTTTATGAACCCGAAAAAGGTGAAATATTCATAGATGGCATACCTTTAACAGAATATTCAAAAGCGTATTTGCGTGGCCGAATTGGAGCGGTTTTGCAAAAGCCATTTTTGTTTTCTACTACCATTAAAGGAAACATTAGTTATGCACTCCCAGATGCGACCGAAAGCGAGATTATTGAGGCATCAAAGGCTGCAAATATTCACGAAATTATGCACGTTTTTGCGAATGGCTACGATACTTTAGTTGGCGAAAAAGGCGTAACGCTTTCAGGAGGCCAAAAACAGCGTGTTGCCTTAGCTCGTACTTTGTTAGAAAACCCCGACATACTCATTTTAGACGACGCAACTTCGGCAGTAGATACCGAAACAGAGTTTCAAATTCAGCAAGCTTTGAAAACGCATTTGAAAGATAAAACAAGTTTTGTCATTGCTCATCGTATGACTTCTATTCAGTATGCCGACAAAATTTTGGTCTTTGAAAAAGGCGAATTGATAGAGGAGGGAATACACAAAAACTTAATGGCTCAAAATGGTTTCTATCGCAAAGTATATGATGTGCAGGCAAGCATTATTTAAGTCATAAAAAAGCTTTTTTATGACTTACTATTTAATTTTTCAACCTCATATTTCAATAAAAAAATGTCACAACTTCAAGATAAACAATTTACAGATAATGGGGCTTTAATGCCCTTCTTAAAACGCCTTTTTGCCTACGCTATACATCACAAAAAATGGTTTTGGGGATTCGTCGCTGCCGTTATGGTAGTAGGAATCACAGACGCAAGCTTTCCATTGATATGGATGTATTTTTTAGATGTCGTGGTTGTTCCTGCGGCAAAAACCTATCAAGAAAACTTGCAACAAGGCACACAAACCGTTATTAACTACGATTCTTTGTGGTTATACATAGGATATTTCGTTTTAAATGCCTTTTTTCAAGTCATAGGCGTTTATTATTTCATCAAATTTGCTGGCTTGATTCAAGAAAATGTCATGTATCGCTTGCGAGAACAGATGTTTACAAAACTACAAAAACTACCTTTCGCATTTTATGACCGTTCTGCTACTGGCTGGCTATTGTCACGCATTAGCTCCGACACAGAGCGAGTAACCGAGCTTATTTCGTGGGGATTTCTCGAAGTAATTTGGGGAGGAACGATGATTACTTTTTGCCTTACTTTTATGTTTTTCTATCATTGGAAATTGGCTTTAATTGTGTTGTTTGCCATTCCAATTTTAGTAGTAGTTTCTTTCAAAGTTAGAATATTAATTTTAAATTTTTCGAGAGCAGCGAGGAAACTAAATAGTGAAATAACAGCAAATTACACAGAACATATCAATGGCGTTCAAGTCAATAAAATAACGGCACAAGAAGAACGTGTTAGCTTTGAATTTGATGGTTTGAGCGACAAAATGCGTCATGCTTCTTTTCGAGCATCATACTACACAGCGATGTATATGCCTTTAGTTATATTTATTGGTTCGGTGGCTGCGGCAATTGTGCTTTTTATCGGTGGCAAGATGGCTTTAGACATTCCGCCGAGCATTACAGTTGGTATTTTAGCTGCTTTTTTTGGCTATGCTACGCAAATTTTTATTCCAATTTTAGATATTGCTCGTTTCTATGCGATGGCACAAGGAAGTTTGTCGGCTGGCGAGCGTATTTTTAGCCTTATAGATGAAGAAATTGTATTAAAAGATGCTGAAAATGCAACAGATTTTGACAAAATAAAAGGCGAAATTCACTTTAAAAACTTAGATTTTTCATATGTTAAAGATAAAAAAGTTTTAGAGAATATGAACTTACACATCAAAGCTGGCCAATCAGTAGCTTTGGTAGGTGCGACAGGCGAGGGAAAAACAACAATTACCAATTTGGTATGCCGTTTTTATGAACCTACGGCTGGTGAACTCTGCATAGATGGCATCAATTATATGGAAAAAACCATAGAAAGTTTGCGAAAACAAATGGGAATCGTTTTGCAAACGCCACATTTATTTTCTGGAACAATAGGCGATAATGTAAAATATGGTAAAAAAGATGCTACTGATGAGGAAGTAAAAGCAGCTTTGCGACTCGTTGGTGCAGAGGAATTTGGCGAGCGTTTGGCCGAAGAAGTAGGAGAGGGTGGCGACAAATTATCGACAGGCGAAAAGCAATTGTTGTCGTTTGCGAGAGCCTTACTCACCAATCCACGCATTCTGATTATGGACGAAGCAACGTCTTCTATTGATACGCTAACGGAAGCTAAAATTCAAGATGGAATAGAGCAGATGATTAAAGGTAGAACTGCCATTATTGTCGCTCACCGTTTGAGTACAATTAAAAATTGTGATAGAATTTTGGTTATCAAACAAGGCAAGATTATAGAAGATGGTAGCCATCAGGTTTTGATGGAGCAAAAAGGACATTATCAGCATTTATATACGAAGCAAGTGCGGCATGAATTGGTGGGATAAAAAATAACAATACAATTTAAACAACCAATTTACTTTTTTGTGAGTTGGTTGTTTTTTTGTTTTGATAGTTGAAAGAAAACGCCACCTTTCAACTTTATGAACAAAAAACAGCCAAACAAAAATAAAAGTTGTTAAAATAAATATTTTCCCTTATATTGATATAAAAAACTAACATTTTGGCTACATCAAATTGAACACATGACACTAAAAGATAAAATATTATTAGATTTAACAGGAATCCAAAACCCAAATTTACTCAATCAAGTATTTGAATTTATAC
Source organism: Chitinophagales bacterium (assembly GCA_049613665.1). GTDB lineage: Bacteria > Bacteroidota > Bacteroidia > Chitinophagales > UBA2359 > JBMZCV01. The sequence goes on from JBMZCV010000094.1 coordinate 9,002, forward strand.
AAATACTTAAAAATACCTATGCAATATCAGAAGAACAAGAAAGTAATAAATCCGAAGTTTTGAAATTAGCAGGTATATTAAATGATGAAGATGCACAAGAAATGAAATTCATTATTAATACAGAATTTAATCAAATAGAAGGAGAGTGGTAAAATGAAAAGAATTGCTTTAGATACTAATATTGCTATTGAGTTATTGAACAAAAACAAGAATACGATAAAGCAGCTTGAAAAGTTTGATATTTTTTATTTGCCTATAACAGTTTGTGGCGAATTACTTTTTGGGGCTTTAAATTCGAAACGAAAAAATAGTAATGAGAAAAAGGTTAGAGTTTTTATTAAATCTTGTAAAATATTAAATTCTAATACGCTGATAGCCGAAGAATATGCTACTATTAGGTATGAATTGCGACAAAAAGGTAATCCAATTCCAGAGAATGACATTTGGATTGCTGCAATTTGTAAAGTCAATAATCTATCTCTAGCAACAAGAGATAAGCATTTTAAAAACATTGATGGTTTGAAAATAGTTAAACTTTTTTCATAGAATTATTAGCACAAAAAAAATGACTTGATTTTTAACATGTTAAAAATCAAGTCATTTTTTTTTATTTGCAAGTGTAAGTTTTTTGATGTAATTTGTGATATAACATTAAAACAAAAATATCATGAAAACAAAAAGAAATCAAAGCATTATTCTCGCCATTGTTTTATCGCTCTTAGTCGCTTTTGTGAGCTTGCAAAGTGGCTGTATGAGTACGAAAAAAAGCAAGCTTGCCCAAAGTTTGAAAGCTGGCGACAGTTATGAAGAAGATTGGAAAAAAGTAGCTGCTTTTGATAAAAAACGACACTCGCAAGATGCTAAAAAAGTAGTGCTTCAAATATTTGAGCGAGCGGAAGCAGAAAAAAATGCAGCACAAATTGTCAAAGCATTATTGTATCAATATCGTTATGATGGCTATTCAGGTATTTCTAGCGAAAAAAGAGTAGTTAGCAGTTTGAAAAAAAAAATAGCAACTGCTGAATATCCTATAAAACCTGTTTTGCAATCTGTTTTGGCGGAAGCTTATTGGCAATATTATCGAAGGAATAGACACAAAATATTGGGTAGAACAGCACTTGCCAACGATGCAAAAGCAGCAGATTTTGAGACTTGGGATATGAGCCGTTTCAATCGTGAAATTACGAATTTATATTTGGCTTCTTTGGAAGAAAAAAAACTCTTGCAAAACACAGATGTCAATATTTATAGCCAAATCATCAAGACACACGAAAACAAAGATGATGAAAAATCGGTAGTGCTGCGGCCGACTTTATACGATTTTTTGGCTCATCGTGCCTTGAAACATTTTATGAATGACCAATCCAACATTTCAAAAGCCATTGACCAATTTCGCATCAAAAAGCCTGTCGCTTTTGCCGAAAGTAAGCTTTTTGCGAAAGCCAATTTCAAAAATTCCGATAAGATTTCCACGCCTTATAATGCTTTGCTCATTTTTCAAGAACTCGAAAAGCTACATTTGAAGCGAAAAGATGAAACAGCTTTGATTAATGTCGCCCTAAATCGCTTGCATTTTGTGAAAAAAAAAGGCATTGTCGAACATAAAAACAAGTTGTATATTGAGACATTAAACAAAATACTCAAAAAATATGAACATCTTCCTCATGCCACCAATATTAGTTACAGCATCGCTTATTATTATGATTTAGCTGCAAAATGTGAAATCAATCGCTACAACGATACTTATAAATTTTACAAGAGAAAAGCTTTTGATATTTGCGAAGCGGCCATCACTAAATTTCCAGAAAGCAGAGGTGCGAAAAATTGCAAGTCTTTGCAACATCAGATTGCTAGAAAAGAACTGAGCTTTCAAATTGAAAATCAGGTTTTGCCAAATGCTGAAACCAAAGCTTTGATTACTTACCGAAATGTAGAAAAAGTATATGGGAAAATTATAGCACTAACCCAAGAAATGATAGAAATTCGTCGTTGTTATAGCCACAAAACATACAAAAATCGTACTGATATAATGGAGATAATAGATATGTATAATGATGCTGATATTATCGAAAGTTTTGAATATGAATTATTGGAAAGCGATTTATTTCATAAATATAGTGCTGACTATGCTATTCCAGCACTTGATACAGGAACTTATGTATTGTTGATGTCTGTAACACCAGATTTTTGTGTCGAAAACAATTTGTTAATTTATCAAGATATTAAAGTTAGTAATTTGAGCTATTTTGCTAAATCTGACAAACAAAACACTACTATATATGTTTCAGATGCTTCTAGCGGTTTGTCTTTGCCAAATATTGATTACAAAATTTATTATTCTACTTATAATGATGCTACTTGTGAATATAAAAATGTAATTACTAAAACAGGAAAATCAGATGAAAAAGGCGAAATTGTTTTGGATAGAAAAGAGTTGAAAGAAGAAAATCAAAAAATATCGCTTAAAAATGGAAAGGATAGCTGTTTTGGAAAAATAGAAAATATTTACGAGTACAACCCTCTAAGACAAAGAGTTCGATATGGAAAATCGACACATTATTTCACAGATAGAGCTATTTATCGGCCTGGCCAAACGGTGTATTTCAAAGGCATTATACTAGAAAAACGGGAAAATAAAGAACATTATGAAGTCGTAGTTGGTGATTCTGCAATTATTGCTTTATATGATGTAAATAACCAACTTATAGCAATCAAAAGACTAAAGACAAATGAGTATGGTAGTTTTAGTGGCTCATTTATTTTGCCCAATGGTTTGTTAAATGGAACTATGAGAATAACTAATCAACCTTATTATGACGATGATTATGGCAGCCATTATATTAAAGTTGAAGAATATAAAAGACCAAAGTTTGAAGTGAATTTTGAAGCGGTAAAAGGCAGCTACAAATTAAATGAAATGGTGAGTGTGACAGGTTGGGCGAAAGCTTATGCTGGCTATCCTATAAATGATGCAAAAGTAAGCTATCGAGTAGTGCGGCAAGCAAGTTTTCCGTATTGGTGGCAATGGTGGAAACAGCCGCCTAGCTCTGGTGAACGTGAGATAGCAAGTGATACAACTAAAACTGACGAAAATGGCAGATTTAAAATTGATTTTAAAGCGATTGTTGCTAGCAATATTTCGAAAGATGATAGAGTAAAATACAATTATACTGTTCATGTAGATGTTACGGATATAAATGGCGAAACACGCAGTAAAAAAACACAAGTTGTCGTTTCGCAAGTTGCTTTGATGGCAAATATTAAAATGGAAAATCTAATAGATGCTAGTGAAATCAATGCTTTTCTTATTGAAACAACAAACTTGAATGGAATATTTGAAGCTACTGATGTCAAAATTAACATTACACCTTTAAAAACGCCAGAAAGAATTTTTAGAAATCGTTTATTGAGCAAAGCTAATCAATTTCCTTTAGAAAAAAATGAATATCACAAACGCTTTCCTTACGATGTGTATGATGATGAAAATAAGCTGTTGAAATGGGAAAAAGGCGAAGTAGTTTTTACTAAAAATTTGAAAACTACTAAAGAAAGTATGCTAGAAATTCCAGACTTTGAGGCTTGGAAAACAGGCAAATATTTGGTAGAGTTGGAAGCAAAAGATATTTTTGGGCAAGATGTAAAATGGCAGAAATATATTACGATTTATAGAAAAAATGGTACTAAAATTCCAACAAATGATTTGTTTTGGTATCATTTTTCTAAAAAAGAAGCTAAAGTAGGCGAATATGTTGATGTTTCTTTTGGTTCGGCTGCCGAAAATAGCCGTGTTTTAATTGAAATTGCTCATAGAAAAGAAATTATTAAAAGAGAATGGTATGATATTTCAGCAAAGCAAAAAACAATTCGTTTCAAAATAGAAGAACAACACAGAGGCGATTTAGGAATTTCGCTAAGTATGGTAAAATATTATCGTTTTTTCAAAAAAACACAACTCATAAAAGTGCCGTGGGAAAGCAAAGATTTGAAAATAGAATTAAGCACTTTTCGCAACAAGCTTTTGCCAGGCCAAAAAGAAGAATGGCAATTGAAAATAAGTGGTACGAAAGGCGAAAAAGTAGCTGCCGAAATGTTGGCAGGTATGTATGATGCTTCCTTAGATGTCTTTCGCCCAAATATCTGGCGTTTTCCACTATACAGCCCGCCTACTTATGGAAAAATGCCTACTTTTTTACAAATACGTTCAAGTAGTAATTTTTTTGGTGCAAACGGTAATCAATTAGGAAAATACAAAAACAAATCATCAAAATATAATAGCTATCTCTATGATGAATTAAATTTATTTGGCTTTTCTATCAGTAATTATCACTATCGGATACCTGCAAGTTCAGCACCTCCTCTTCCACGTCCACGCCCACAAGTACATGAATTTATTAAAGTCGAGAAAGAAAATGCTAATTTTGAAAATGTAAAAATTAGAAAAGACCTACGAGAAACAGCTTTTTTCATGCCTCATTTACGCACAAATGCCGATGGCGAAATCATCATTTCATTTACTACGCCTGAAGCTTTGACCAAATGGAAATTTATGGCTTTGGCACATACAAAAGATGCCTTATATCAGCAAATAGAAAGAGAAGTAACAACGCAAAAAGATTTGATGGTTGTGCCTTATACGCCTCGTTTTTTGCGTGAAAATGATAATATAACTATTAGTTCAAAAATTACAAATCTTAGCGAAAATGCCTTAAACGGAAAAGTCATTTTGCAACTTTTTGATGCCTCCACAATGCAGCCCGTAGATACAGATTTTGAGAATAAAAACGCAACAAAAGATTTTTCGGTAGCAAAAGAAAGAAGCACTTCGGTAAGTTGGCAACTTCATATTCCGAGCCATATTTCAGCTATAACATATCGTATTATTGCGAAAGCAGGCAGTTTTTCTGATGGCGAAGAAAATATGTTGCCGATTTTGAAAAACACTATGCTCGTTACAGAAAGTATGCCTTTGCCTGTGCGTGGAAAAGGCGAACACAAATTTACTTTTAAAAACCTAGAAAAAGCAGATACTTCTAGCACTTTAAAACACCACAAATTAACGCTAGAATTTAGCTCACAGCCTGTTTGGTATGCTATTCAAGCTTTGCCTTATATGATGGAATATCCGTATGAGTGTAGCGAGCAAATTTTTAGTCGTTATTATGCCAATAGCATTTCGACACATTTAGCAAATTCCAATCCAAAAATCAAAAAAGTATTTGATACTTGGACAGCAGAAGCCAAAATTTTGGAACAAAATAAAGATAAAGCAGCCGTAAAAAGTGCATTGTTGTCTAACTTAGAAAAAAATCAAGAATTGAAAGCACTTTTGCTAGAAGAAACGCCGTGGGTTAGAGCTGCAAAAAATGAAAAACAGCGAAAACAGCGTTTGGGTTTGCTATTTGATTTGCACACAATGACGACAAAGTTGGAAGCGGCAGAAAAGAAATTATTGGAACGACAAATGGGAAATGGTGCGTGGACGTGGTTTTCGGGCATGAAAGCAAGCCGTTATATTACACAACATATTGTTACAGGCATTGGGCATTTACAGCAGTTGGGCATCAAACAAACTAGCGAAAAAATGGAAAAGGCGATGAAAAAAGCAGTAAATTATTTGGATGGAAGAATGTATCAAGATTGGAAAAGACTAAAAAATAATAAAATTGACTTAGAAAAAAACAATTTTAATTCCATGATAGCACATTATCTCTATGCAAGAAGCTTTTTTGCCGATGTACCTTTTTATCATGAATCATTTCAAGAAGCTTTTGATTATTACCTTTCGCAAGCTCAAGAATATTGGCCATCGCAAAATATATATGCACAAGCTATGGTAGCATTAGCCGTACATCGTTTCGACAAAAATGACAAAGAAACACCTGCCGATATTTTGGAAGCTTTTCGCCAAAACGCTACTTACAGCGATGAAATGGGCATGTATTTCAAAAGTTTGGGCGGCTGGTATTGGTATCAAGCACCTATCGAAACGCAAGCTTTGGTAATTGAAGCGTTTGCGGAAATAGAAAATGATGCCGAAACAGTTGGAAAGTTAAAAGTTTGGCTATTGAAACAAAAACAAACGCAAGATTGGAAAACGACAAAAGCAACTGCCGAAGCTTGCTATGCTTTGCTTTTGCAAGGTACAGATTGGATAGCAAATGACGAAATTGCAACGGTTCAACTTGGAAATCATGTCGTGCATCCTAGCACAATGCCAGATTTGAAAACCGAAGCAGGAACAGGCTACTACAAAACAAATTGGCAAGCTGATGATATTGAAACAGACATGAAAAATATCACTGTCACGAAAACCGATGATGGTATAGCTTGGGGAGCGGTATATTGGCAGTATTTTGAGCAACTCGACAAAATTACACATGCTGAAACGCCTTTGGCTATCAAAAAAGAAGTATTTTTGAAACAGATTACGAAAGAAGGCGAACAGTTAGCAGCACTTTCAGATGGTGCAAAGTTGAAAGTTGGAGATTTAGTGCGAGTTCGTGTAGAAATTCGTGTCGATAGATTGATGGAATATGTGCATTTGAAAGACATGAGAGCAGCAGGTTTTGAGCCTACGCAAACGCTTTCTCGCTACAAATATCAAGGTGGAATCGGCTACTACGAAAGCACGAAAGATGCAGCGACCAACTTTTTTATCGGCTACTTACCAAAAGGAACTTACGTTTTTGAATACGATTTAAGAGCTAGTCACGCTGGCAATTTCTCGAACGGCATCACGACAATGCAGTGTATGTATGCTCCTGAATTTACGACGCATTCGGAGGGGATTCGTGTAACTATTGAATAAAAAAACTCTTTTAAGAAAAAAGTTAAACTAGCTTATTTTTTCTTTCCACAAAAATGTGCAACTTTGTCACAAAGTATTAACCCAAGTTGGAATTGTAGTTCCCAAAAAATGTGATTTATTTATTTTTTATAAAAATTTAACAAGTCATTTGTCATTGCGAGGCACGAAGCAATCTAAACCAGAGTGATAAGCGGTAGAAAAGTAGTTAAGCGAAATTTTGTCAGTTTCAGTATGACGTAGATTGCTTCGCAGGCTTCGCAATGACAAAAAAGGAAAAGTTTTTTATAATGGCGACTTATTGTTATTTTTTTTATAAAAACCAAAAAATGGACAACAAGAATAAAATCATCTATTTAGTAGCAACAGGTTTGCTCACGGCAATGATGCTCATGTCAGCAGGAATGTATGTTTTGTAATACCATATGATAAGCGAAACTATTGCAAAACTAGGCTTTCCCACTTATATTATTTATCCTTTAGCCATCGCCAAAATATTGGGTTTGGTGGCCATTTGGACGAAAAAATCAGAAGCACTAAAAGAATGGGCTTATACAGGTTTCTTTTTCAACTTTGTGCTTGCACTTACCGCTCATATCAATATCAATGATGGCGAATTTGCACCAGCTTCTGTGGCAATAGTATTGCTATTAGTATCTTATTTTTTCGAGAAAAAGGTATAGAAAATCTTGAGTTTTGGTTAAAAACACAACAGCAGAAAAATGACAAATGTTATTTTTCTGCTTTTTTTTGTCTAAAAAAAAACAAAAAGGCTAGATAAAAGCAAACACAACTTTACAAGTTCACTATTCGTTGTAAAAAAGAAAAGTTAAATATTTTTAGAAGTATAGACTTTTTTTGTAAATTGGTAACTGCAAAACCAAAAAACCTTTAATATGGAAAATAAACTCTTTATTTTTTTGATACCCTTATTGCTAATCTTTGTCTTCCTCATAGGACTTCAGACTAGCTGCGGAAACGCCAAAAAATCTTATACGATGAAAAATTACAAAATCGGCGATGACTATGATGCTGAATGGAAGCAAGTGCAAGCTTTTGAGCAAAAAGGCCTGACACAAGATGCCAAAAATGTAGTAGAACAGATTTTTGCGAAAGCAGAGAAAGAAAAAAATGCTGGACAAACTATCAAAGCTCTTTTGCATCTTTATCGCTACGACTCCTATACCGAAGAACAAAGCGAACAAAAAGTAGTCAATGATTTGAAAGCTAAAATCGAAGCTGCCGAATATCCTGTAAAACCTGTTTTGCAATCTATTTTAGCACAAGCTTATTGGCAATACTTCAACAATAACAGATACCAAATATTGCAAAGAACCGCTCTGCAAAATGATGCGAAAGCTCCAGATTTTGAAACATGGGACGCTTCTCGTTTTAGTCGTGAAATGACGGATTTGTATATGGCTTCTTTGGCAGATACAAAAAAGCTAAAAACGACGAATATCAATATTTACGATGCAATTATTAGCACTCGAAATGCAAGCGATGATATTACACCTTCCTCTGTTTTGCGGCCGACTTTATACGACTTGCTTGCTCATCGTGCCTTAGATTATTTTACCGATGACCAAGCCAATATCACAAAAGCTAGCGACCAATTTGAGATAAGCCAAACGACTGCTTTTGCAGATAGCAAGACCTTTTCGCAAGCTACTTTCAACAATTCAGATGCCCTTTCATTGCCATATTATGCCTTGCTCACTTTTCAGCAACTCGTCGATTTACATTTAAGTCGTTCCAATCCTGCACCACTTATTGATGCAGAAATTAAGCGTTTGAAATTTGTGAAACGCAAGTCTGTTTTAGACAACAAAAATGAGTTGTATGTGGAGGCTTTAAAGAAAATGTATGAAAAATATAAAGCCGCTTCGCCTTCTACAAATATTAGCTACGAAATGGCTGCTTATTACAACGAATTGGGCGGAAAATATCAAGCTGTTGCTCAAAATGAGATGTTTAAATATGATAAAAAGAAAGCATTTGATATTTGCGAAGCAGCCATAGCCAAGCATCCAGATAGCAAAGGAGCGAAAAATTGTAAGCGTTTGCGTAGTGAAATAATAGCAAAAAACATTAGCTTTAAAAATGAAGAAAATGTAAAGCCAAATGTTGAATCGCAGGTACTTTTTACCTATAAAAATATAGAGAAAATTTATGGCAGAGTTATTTTATTAACCGAAAGTTTGGAGAAAAAAATAAAACGCAAAAACAGAACAGAAATAGCGAAAATATATGCGAATCAAGCAGCCATAAAAAGCTTTGAATATGATTTGCCAGATGAAAAATTGTTTTTAGAAAACAAAACAGAATTGCCTGTTCCAGCTTTAGAAGTTGGAAAATATGTATTGCTTTTTTCTACTTCTTCAAAATTTAGCATAGAAAAAAATGCTATCACTTATCAGCGGTTTCAGGTCACAAATTTAAGCTTTTTGAGCAAAGCAAAAGGTGCTGAAACAACTATTTATGTGCGAAATCGTTTTTCGGGAGTAGCTTTGTCAAATATCAATTATACACTTTCGCAAACTGAATACGATTATAAAAAACGAAAGTATAACACTAAAATATTTGCAACAGGCAAAACAGATACTAAAGGAACATTTAACCTAACAACTCCCAATAATGGCAATGTCGAAATTGTTTTGCAAGATGGAAAAGATACTTTTAAAAGCAACTTGTATCTGAATCGTTATAGAAATAATGATGCTAAAAATGCTTCAATGACTTTTTTCTTTACCGACCGCTCTATTTATCGCCCTGGTCAAACCGTATTTTTTAAAGGCTTGATGTTAGAAAAATATGGCAATAAAGAAAAATATGAACTTTTGCCAAACAAAACAACAACAGTTACTTTGTTTGATGTAAATGGCCAAAAAGTAACAGAACAAAAGTTTAAAACCAATGAATATGGTAGCTTTAATGGTAAATTTAGTCTTCCATCTGGCGTTTTGAATGGTCAAATGAGAATCGCTAACGAAAATGGCAATCAATATGTTAGCGTTGAAGAATACAAAAGACCAAAATTCGAGGTAACTTTCGAGCCAATAAAAGGCAGCTATAAGTTGGGTGAAACAGTTAGTGCAGAGGGATTGGCGAAAGCTTATGCAGGCAACAATATCACCGATGCAAAAGTGACTTATCGAGTAGTTCGACAAGCGAGATTTCCGTATTGGTGTTGGTGGTGGCGACCTATGCCTACTTCGCCAGCTTTAGAAATTACGAATGGCACAATGACAACTGACGAAAATGGCAATTTCAAAATTGATTTTGAAGCCATTGCCGACAAGACCGTTGATAAGAAAAATAAACCTCAATACACCTACACCATTTATGCCGATGTGACCGATATTAATGGCGAAACACGCAGCAAAACGACATCTGTTAGCGTTTCTTACACCGCTTTGTTGGCAAGTATAAATATGGCAGATGTCATTGATTCGAAAGCAGCAA
>JBMZCV010000095.1:0-19205 GCA_049613665.1 Chitinophagales bacterium
TAAAACCCCATGCTATGTTATATAATCCCGTTGGGATATTAGCGAAAACAAAAAATAACAAGCAATTCAACAATAAAAATAATGGAACAAACAAAACCAAAAAAATTACTTTTGCTAGATGCTTTCGCATTGATGTATCGTGCTTTTCATGCTTTCAACAAGCGGCCTTTAATCAATTCAAAAGGCATGAACGTATCGGCAATCGTTGGTTTTACGAATACTTTATACGACCTTATTCAAAAAGAACAACCAACACATCTTGCCATAGCTTTCGACCCAAAAGGGCCAACGGTGCGTGTAGATGAATACGATTTTTATAAGGCAAACCGAGAGGCAATGCCCGAAGAATTGCGTGCTTCCATTCCGTATATCGAGCAGATAATCGCAGGCATGAACATTCCGCTTTTGGTAGTAGATGGCTACGAAGCTGATGATGTTATCGGTACGATTGCGAAAAAAGCCGAACAAGATGATTTTACGGTTTATATGGTTACGCCAGATAAAGATTATGGGCAGTTGGTGAGCGAAAATATTTTTATGTATAAACCAGCTTATCGAGGCAATAGTTTTGAGTTGCTTGGCGTAGATGAAATTCTCAAAAAATGGAATATCGAACGCATCGAACAAGTGATTGATATGTTGGGTTTGATGGGCGACTCTGCCGATAATATTCCAGGCATTAAAGGTGTAGGCGAAAAAACAGCAGCTAAGTTGCTGAAACAGTTTGATTCTATCGAAAATTTGTTGGAAAATACGCATTTGCTCAAAGGAAAATTGCGTGAAAAAGTAGAAAATGGCAAACAAAATGCCATTATTTCAAAGTATTTGGCCACCATTATTTGCGATGTGCCTTTGCCTTACGAGCCAGAAACTTATGCTTTAGAAGCCTACAATGCCGAAGTTTTAGCACCGCTTTTTAGAGAGTTAGAGTTTAGAACTTTGGGTAAAAGAATTTTGGGCGATAGCTATGCACTCAACGAAGCTGCTGCTCCTGCAACTCCCAAACCAAAAGAAGCTAAAGATAATACTCCGCAACTCAATATGTTTGGCAAAAAAACAAGTCAGACACAAGGACTTTTTGCGACTGCCGAAACACCAAGAGGAAAAAACATTGAGAATACGCCACATACTTACTTGCTCCTAGATACGACTGAAAAACAGCAGGATTTAGTCGCACAATTGCAAAAGCAAACTTTAGTCTGTTTCGATACAGAGACAACTTCGGTTGATGCAAATAATGCCGAATTGGTAGGTTTATCTTTTTGTTTTGAGCCAACAAAAGCTTTTTATGTGCCGCTTTCAGCAAAAAAAGAGGAGGCATTGGCGGTTTTAGAAATATTTAAGCCTTTTTTCGAGAATGAAAAAATCGCTAAAATTGGTCAAAATATAAAATACGATTTGCTGATTTTGAAATGGTATGATGTGAAAGTAAAAGGCACTTTGCACGATACCATGTTAGCACACTATTTGTTAGAGCCAGATATGCGACACAATATGACGGTTTTGGCAGAAAGTTATTTGCAATATACGCCTGTTTCTATCGAAAGTTTGATAGGAAAAAAAGGCAAAAAACAGCTTTCTATGCGAACAATTGCGGTGGATAGAGTAGCTGAATATGCTGGCGAAGATGCTGATATAACATTTCAGTTGCACAAAAAACTACATCCAACACTCGCACCTGCCAACCTCAACGATTTATACACCAAAATAGAAATGCCTTTAGTGCCGATTTTGGCAGCGATGGAATTTGAAGGCGTAGCACTTGATGGCGATTTTCTAAATAATTATTCTAAACAACTGAGTGGCGAAGCAATGACTTTGCGAGAAAGTATTTTTAAAACGGCTGGCGTAGAATTCAATTTAGATTCGCCAAAACAGCTAGGAAAAATACTTTTCGACCATTTGAAAATTGAATATAAAGGCAAAAAAACAAAAACAGGACAGTATTCTACCAACGAAGCAACGCTTAAAAATTTGGCTGACAACCCAATTATTAGCGAAATTTTGAATTATCGGGAGCTAAAAAAATTGGTAAGTACTTATGTCGATGCTTTGCCACGCTTGATAAATCAAAAAAGTGGCCGTTTGCACAGTAGTTTCAATCAAGCCGTTGTAGCGACAGGCCGTTTGAGTTCGGCAAATCCAAATTTGCAAAATATACCTATCAGAACCGAAAGAGGCCGTCAAATTCGCAAAGCTTTTGTAGCTAGAAATGATGATTTTGTGTTGGTAGCTGCGGATTATTCGCAAGTAGAATTGCGGCTAATGGCAGAAATGAGTGGCGACAAAAATATGGTAGAAGCTTTCCAAAATGGCTTAGATATTCACTCGGCAACGGCTGCACGCATTTATCATGTCGGTTTGGAAGGCGTGACTAGCGAGATGAGACGCAAAGCGAAAATGGTCAATTTTGGTTTGATTTATGGCATTTCTGCTTTTGGGCTTTCGCAGCGTTTGGGCATCAAAAGGTCGGAAGCAAAAGAGATTATTGATGAGTATTTCAATCAATATCAAGGCATCAAAAATTATATGGAAATAGCGGTAAACAAAGCTAAAGAAAATAATTTTGCGGCTACTTTGCTTGGCAGAAAACGCTATTTGCGTGACATCAATTCGGCAAATAGAACCTTGCGACAGTTTGCAGAGCGAAACGCCATCAATATGCCAATTCAAGGCACGGCTGCTGATTTGGTAAAAATAGCGATGATAGATATTTTTGCGGAGCTGAAAAAACGAGATTTAAAATCGAAAATGGTATTGCAAGTACATGATGAGTTGGTTTTTGATGTGCATAAAAGTGAATTGGAAGAAATGCAAACTTTGATATTAGATAAGATGCAAAACGCTATGAAACTATCTGTGCCGCTCAAAGTAGAAGCAGGAATCGGCAATAATTGGCTAGAAGCTCATTAATTTTTTTTTCTCATGCTTTTATTTTAGTAGCAAAAAATGGCAAGAACTGCATTTCCACATACTTCGCATTTTCTGACATTTCGCCAGCACGAGGTTCATTATCTCAAATTTGGACAAGGCAAAGAAAAACTCATTGCTTTGCATGGTTATGGTGATAATGCAGAACTATATTTGAATATTGCAGGAGTTTTAGCAAAAAAATACACTGTTTTCGCTCTCGATTTGCCTTATCATGGCAAAACAAACTGGAATGAAACAGTTTTTTTTACACCAAATGACTTAGCAGCACTTATTGAGACCTTGTGCAATGAGCAGCAAATAAAGCGTTTTTCGCTGATGGGATATAGCATGGGCGGAAAAATAGCCTTATCATTACTACCAAATTTTGCAAAACAACTCAATGGTTTTTTTCTTATCGCTTCTTCTGGTTTGAAGATGCCTTTTTTTTACAGCCTTATAGAAAATGCACCAATTTTTTTGGTTAAAAAATCGGAAATTTGGATTGACGAACCAAAAACTTTATTTTTTTTACTCAAAACAGCACGACGATTAAAATTAATTTCGCCTTTCGTTCATCGATTTACCAGAAGATTGACCAATAGCACTTACAGACGCAGAAGATTGTTTAATATTTGGATTATTCTTCGGCATTTCAATAGCGACATTTCAGAAGTGCAACGTTTTCTCAATCGTTTTGGCATAAAAACCATGCTTTTTTTCGGCAAAAAAGACGATATTGCACCGCCTTCTGCTGCTCAACATTTTGCTAAAAAGCTGGATAAGTGTAGTTTATATATGATAAATGCTCATCATAATATTTTTAACCAAGACTTGAGAGATAATTTGCAAAAAGCTTTATTTGATTAAAAACACTTTTATGTCACAAAAAAGCATACTTCTAAAAAAATGTATGAATAAATGAACATTTATTCATACATTTGCGTTATACCCCTATAAAAACACAGCAAAATGGTTGATACAAAAAGAAATTTATCGAGTAAGCAGCTTGAAAAAGTGGCAAACGTGCTAAAAGCCATCGCACATCCTATAAGGCTAGAAGTTTTGAAAGTTTTGGAGCAAGAAGAACCGCTTATGGTGAGCGATATTCGTGCAAAAATAGAAATGGAAGTAGAGCAATCTTTGTTATCACATCACCTTATCAAAATGAAAGATAAAGGTATTGTGTGTTCGGTCAAAAAAGGAAAATACATTTATTACAATATTTGCGACCGACACATACTAAATATATTTAATTGTATGGAACGTTGCAGTTTTGTTCACTAAGAATCGCTTAAATTCTACAAAAAATACATTTTTTATCTTTATACATGAATAAATGTTCATTTATTAATTTAATACAAAAAATATGGAAATATTAGGCTACCTATCAGCCTTAGTCATTGGCTTTACATTAGGTTTGTTGGGCGGTGGTGGCTCAATACTTACTGTTCCTGCGTTGGTTTATATCGTTGGCATCAATCCCGTTTTGGCGACAGCCTATTCGCTTTTCGTAGTAGGTTCGGCGGCACTTGTTGGTGCTTTCAATAATGTCAGAAAAGGCTTGGTGAGCATCAAAACTGCTATCGTTTTTGCAGTTCCTTCGTTTATAGCAGTTTATTTGACACGCCTTTATTTAGTGCCAGCTATTCCTCAAAACATTTTTACTATTGGTGGTTTTACACTCACAAAAGATGTTGCCATTATGTGCTTTTTTGCATTCATTATGCTCTTGGCAGCTATTTCCATGATACGTTCTGGCAGCCGAAAAAAAGAAACAACAGAAAAAGAAGAACCGCAGGTGTTCAACTATCCACTTATTGTTATTGATGGCTTAGTTGTGGGCGTACTTACAGGAATTGTCGGTGCTGGCGGTGGTTTTCTCATCATACCAGCTTTGGTTTTATTGGCACGTTTGCCCATGAAATTAGCCGTTGGCACATCACTATCAATTATTGCTGTCAAATCTTTATTTGGTTTTATTGGCGATGTGCAGTCTGGGCAAGTCATTGATTGGCCATTTTTGTTAGTTTTTACTGCTTTTGCTATTATCGGCATTATAGTAGGTGGCTACGCTTCCAATTTTGTTTCTGGAAAAAAGCTAAAAAGCAGCTTTGGCTGGTTTGTTTTGGTAATGAGTATTTATATTTTTGCAAAAGAAATATTTTTGTAAAAAATGAAGATACTTGACTTAAAATATTTTATATAAAAAAAAAAAATTTCTATAAAAAATGAAAATAGAACAAATTTATACAGGCTGCCTTGCACAAGGAGCATATTATATCGAAAGCGAAGGAGAAGTAGCTATCATTGACCCTTTGCGAGAAGTTGCTCCTTATATAAATAAAGCGACAGCCGAAAACGCTAGCATTAAATACATTTTTGAAACACATTTTCATGCCGACTTTGTGAGTGGCCACGTCACTTTAGCAGAAAAAACAAATGCCCCAATCATTTATGGCCCAAATGCAAACCCAATGTTTAAGGCCTATATTGCAACAGATGGCGAGGAGTTTAAACTCGGAAAACTGACTCTCAAAGTCTTGCATACACCAGGCCACACTATGGAAAGCACGACTTTTTTGCTGAAAGACGAAAACGGCAAAGACCATGCTATTTTTACAGGCGACACCTTATTTCTTGGCGATGTAGGTCGTCCAGATTTGGCACAAAAAGCGGCTGATATGACACAAGAAGATTTAGCTGCTTTGCTATATGATAGCCTTCGCACCAAAATTATGCCTTTGGCCGATGATGTGACTGTATATCCTGCACATGGTGCTGGCTCTGCTTGCGGAAAAAATATGATGAAAGAAACCGTAGATACCTTGGGCAACCAAAAACGCATGAACTATGCTTTGCGTGCCGACATGACGAAAGCCGAATTTGTGAAAGAAGTAACAGATGGGCTTTTGCCACCGCCAGCCTACTTTCCTGCCAATGTTCGTTTGAACAAAGAAGGCTACAATAGCATAGATAAGATTTTGCAACAAGGCACACAAGCACTTTCGCCTGCCGCTTTCGAAGCTGTCGCCAACGAAACAGAAGCTTTGATATTGGACACCCGCACACCACAACAATTTGTAAAAGGACACATTCCACGAGCTATTTTTATAGGCTTAGATGGCAGTTTTGCTCCTTGGGTTGGTGCATTGATTAGTGATGTTTCGCAAGCTATTTTGCTCATCACAGATGCAGGCAGAGAAGAAGAAGCCGTTACTCGTTTGGCTCGTGTAGGTTTCGACAACACAATAGGATATTTAGATGGTGGCTTTGAGGCGTGGCAACAAGCTGATAAAGAAGTAGATACACTTTTATCATTAGCACCAGAAATGCTAGAACAAAAGTATGAAACTATAAAAGACCTTATTTTTGATGTGAGAAAAGAAAGCGAATATGAGGCAGAGCATATCAAAAATGCTAAAAATGTGCCTTTGAGTACTTTGAGCGAAAACATAGAAATTTTTCCTAAAAATGATACATTTTATGTGCATTGTGCAGGTGGTTATCGTTCTGTTATAGCAGCTTCTATACTAAAATCTCGTGGTTTTCATAATATTATTGATATAAAAGGAGGCTTTAAGAAAATAGCAAAAAGCAAACTACCTACAACTGCTTTTGTGTGTCCTTCCACCTTAATATAATAACAGTTTAAAGAAAAATGTTTTTATAAACTACTGAAAATAAGCAACTTAAAATTATGATTGAATTTATTTCGCAGCCTTGGGCTTGGTATATATCAGGCCCATCACTTACTCTTGTGATGTTTTTGCTGCTCTGGTTTGGCGGCGAATTTGGTGCATCTTCCACCATGCGAACTATTTGTGCGATAGGTGGTGCTGGCAAAAAAATTCCTTTTTTCAATTTCAATTGGAAGTCTCAAATCTGGAATGTTATTTTTGTATTAGGAACAGTAATTGGTGGCTATATTGCGATTACTTTTTTGCCTAGTGCAGCACCGCCACAAATTTCGGCAGCTACCATCAACGATTTAGAAAGCCTCGGCATTGTTTGTGATGAGCATCTCGTACCAGCTACCATTTTTACATGGCAAAATCTGCTAACACTCAAAGGTTTTATTATCATTGTAGGCGGTGGATTTTTGGTTGGCTTTGGTGCAAGATGGGCTGGCGGTTGTACTTCTGGACACGCTATTAGTGGACTTTCAAACCTACAAATGCCATCTTTGATAGCTGTTATTGGCTTTTTTATAGGCGGCTTATTGATGACACATATTTTGTTTCCATTCATTTTTAAATTATAAAAACAAAACTCAATTATGAAATTTTTGAAATATCTTTTAGTAGGTATATTTTTCGGTATTGTAATGACAAAATCAGAAGCTATTTCGTGGTATCGTATTCAAGAAATGTTCCGTTTTCAGTCATTTCATATGTACGGTATCATTAGCTCTGCACTTGCTCTCGGTGTTTTAATGACAACAATAATAAAAAAGCAGCAGCTAAAATCTGTTGAAGGCAAACTTATTGAGTTTAAAGACAAAAATATGAGTATTTCACGATATTTGTTTGGAGGCATTATTTTTGGCTTAGGTTGGGCATTGGCAGGAGCTTGCCCAGGCCCTATTTATACACTTATCGGCAATGGATTTTCGATTTTTATTGTAGTGCTTTTGAGTGCTTTATTGGGTACTTTAGCTTATGGTGCTTTGCGTGATGTATTACCACATTAGCGTATTTTTATTTTTTTTCTGAAAAAAAACAAAAAAGTCAGATTTGGGCAAATGCCAAATCTGACTTTTTTGTTTTTCAAAACCTAAGTACAATTGTTTAGATATAGGCGTTTTTAGGCCAAAATCACTATAACAATATTTGCGAAAAAACAGTAAAAGATTATCGTCTTCTTCCACGTTTTTTTCTTTCTTTTCTTAGTCTTTCTCTTTCCTCTATTTCTTCAGGAGTTGCAAATCGGCTCTCTAATTTATGAGCATAAAACTCTTCCAAAGCCAAAAGCGTTGGGTGTGGCATTCGCTCATAATATTTCGAAATTTCGATTTGCTCTTTGTTTTCATGCACTTCTTCCAATGAGTCTGTTGTAGAAGCAAACTCGTTTAGTTTGGTGTGCAATTCCTCTTTTAGCTTACCAGCGATTTGATTAGAGCGTTCCGAAATCACAATTAAAGAACGATACACATTGCCTGTTTGTTCTGCAATATCAGAGACATCATGCGGTTCGATATAAGGCGAAATTTGATGCTTTTTTTTCTTTTTTTTGTTCATAAAGCGATTAGTGAATATATAAAAAAAATAGTTACAAAAAATAAATTGATGAGCTTTAAGTACCAAGTACTATTTAATAAAGCATTCGTTTAGTTGCTAACGCATTGACATTCAAGGTATTATCTTGTTCTGAAATGCCCAAAACTTCTGAACGACTACTTAAAAACTAACACCTTGATTTTTCTTCAATGCTAAGTGCCAAGCACTAATTTAATATAGCCTATTTGAGTTGCTAACGCATTGACAATCAAGGTGTTAGCTTCCAGATAAGAGCAATTTATTTTTCTTGTTTGACTAAACATCGAAACAGCTACTTAATATTTTTTCAAGTTGTTTAAACAGGTAGTATAGATACGCTCGGCTTCTCGCACATATTTACTTGTTGGATATTGGTCTATAAAATCAAGATATGATTCTACTGTCAAGTCGTATCGTTCTTTTTTCTTAGAAGCAATACTTTTTTGTGCCAACAAATAATATGATTTCATAGTCATAAACATCACTTCTTCTTTGCGGTCGGTATCAGGAAAATCTTTCAAGATATTTTGATAAGAAGCAGCCGACGACTTGTAGCTTTTTACATTATAATATAACATGGCGTTGTCGTGTGCTTTTTCTTCCAATTTGTCACGCACATCATCTATCAACTCATTGCATTTTGCTACTTTTTCGCTATACGGATAAGCATTGATAAAAATCTGAAACGATTCGATAGCTTTTTCGGCATAAGTTTGGTCTAATGAAGATGTTGGTGTCATGTTATAATTGCACCAACCAATCATATATTGAGCATCTTCGGCCAGCTTGCTAGTTGGATAATAGTCGATAAAGCTTTTGAAATAATGTGCCGACATCAAATAACTGTCCTGTCCATAATGGCAATAAGCATAAAAATAATATAACTTTTCGGCTTTTTGCGTGCCTTTGTGCCTTATCATCAACTCTTCAAACAATGGAATAGCTTTGTGATAAATGCCTGTGTTATAATATTCTTTGGCTTTTTCATATTTGAGTTCAAAGTCGTTGCTTTTCAATAATTTTTGATAAGGGTCGCACGAACTCAATAGGAGCAAAAATGATGCTAGATATACTAAATGTAAGAATTGTTTTTGAATCATGGGGTGCAAAGATACGATTTTATATTGAAACGTACAATTAATGTTTTTTTATTTTTTGCTTGCAAAATACTAAAACAAACGCTTTAGTTTTTTTGAAAAAATAAGGTCTTTTTTTACAGAAACGTTTTTATTTGTTTAATAGTTGTTCTGCTATTCATTTTTTTGCTAAAAACTGTCTTTTCCTGCCTTCAAGTTTGTGTTTTTAGAGGTTTGAGTTTATTGCAAACTAAGTTTTTTTTAATTTTCAAGTTATTAGAAATGACATGTTTTTCTAAGCAAACGAGTCAAATATAAAAGATGATAAACTTAGTGTTCCAATTCTTTCAAAAGTCTATTTTTTTCAATTAGGGTATATTTATAAAGGTAATTTATGCAATATTATTTTTGCAAAATGTTGAAATAGCTAGAAGTGTTTTTAAAGCAATTTCTATCTCATTTATCTAATATTTGTCAAAAAAACAAAAACGAATTGTTGTTTTTGGAGACATAGATATGACGCTAAAAGCAACATTTTTTTTCAATTCTCTTAAAAATGCCAAATTAACTTGATTATAAAATATTATATAAGTAATCTAGTTTAAGATAATTATGATACTTATAACTGCTTGATAATCAGTTAGTTAGTGATTTTGAATTATTATTATTTAATTCGTATTGCTAAAATATATAACTTTTCTTTATCATTTCCGTAAGTATTAAATATAGCAACTTAATTTTTGTTTGAAGATATTTATGTCTTTTAATGACTTTAAAATGAATAATTAAAATTGCTAAAATTAAGTGTTTGAACAGATTTATGTTACAAATTGTAGGTGTGAACACACTAAAATTCAAGGCATTAACACAAATCATTTTATTAAAAAATAGTGCTTGCTATTTAGAATAGAGTTTGATACTTAAAAATTACTCAAACAACTATATCGACCGCCTAAAAAAGTCATGTTTTGAATTTTACTTGTATTGTGGCACGATATTTAACATTTATTTGTAATTGAAAAATAATGATATATGATAGTTATAAAAACAACATTAAAATTACTAATAGCAACAGTTTTGTTCACGAGTTTATTCGTGCAAGCAAGCTATGCTCAAAATATTGACTCGACTTATTGGGACGGCAAGATATATTTAAAACTTAAAAATGAAACGCATTTTGATATAGCTGCTTTCAAAAAAGGTGATAATACAGAAAGATTGCCAGATTTTTTGCAAGAAATGGTAGCTACCTATGATATTAAGCATATCAAACGAGCTTTTCCATTGTTGAAATCTCGTACTTTTGAAACCACTTATGAGGTAGCATTTGCAGAGTTTGACAAGGTTGATAATTTTGTGAAAACACTAGAAGGCAATAGCACTATCGAATATGCGGAAAAAGTACCTTACGAAACTTTGTGTTTTGAGCCAAATGACCCAAAATATAGCAGTAGCCAAAAAGCTTATTTGCAGTCTATCAATGCTCCTCAAGCTTGGGACATGAGCTTTGGTTCGAGTGAGATAGTAGTTGCCGTAGTAGATGACGCTATTTTGCAAACACATGAAGACTTATCAAGTATTTTGTGGGATAATCCGAACGAAATTGCAGGCAATGGCATTGACGACGACAACAATGGTTATATTGATGATGTGCATGGTTGGGATATGGCCGATAGTGACAATAATACAAATCCGCCAGCAAGTGAAACGACAAGCTCTACTTTTTCGCATGGAACACACGTTTCAGGTTTGGCATGTGCTAGTACCAATAATGGAAAAGGTGGTGCTTCTTTGGGTTCGGGAGCAAGTTTGATGGCTATAAAAGCCACTAGCGACAATGCTTCTAATCCAAATGCGATTCAGCAAGGTTGGCATGGTATTGAATATGCAATTGAGAATGGTGCAGATGTAATTAATCTTTCTTGGGGAGGAACGGCTTATTCTTCTACTCATGCCAATATCTGTAATTATGCTGAGGAGCAAGGCGTAGTAATTGTAGCTGCCGCAGGAAATTACGGTATTTCTGCCCCTTTTTATCCTGCTGCTTACGAAACTGTGATTGCGGTAGCGGCAGTCAATAGCGATGGTATCAAACCAGGTTTTTCTAACTATGGCGATTGGATAAATATTGCAGCTCCTGGCGTGTTGCTTGAGAGTAGTGTGGCGAGTGGCAATAGCAGTTACAGTTATAAAAATGGAACTTCGATGGCTTCGCCTGTTGTGGCTGGTGCTGTGGCTTTATTGTTGTCTTATCAACCGATATTTCCACCAGAATGTGTGCGACAATGTTTGCTAAATTCGGCTAAAAACATTGATGTGTTGAACTCTCCTTTTGCTGGAATGCTTGGTACTGGAATGCTAGATATGTTTGCTACACTCGAATGTGCAAATTCTTGTATGTCGCCTTTCAACATTACGGCTACCAATATTAATGCTGGAAATGCCACTTTAGCATGGTCAATGACAGGAGAAAATGTTGTTTATCAAGGCCGTATCAGAGAAGTGGGAGCTTACCAATGGAGTACTTTTGAAACAACAAATACGACTTATAATTATGGAAACATAGAATCTTGCAAAACTTATGAGTTTCAGCTAAGAACAAATTGTGAATCTAGCGAAAGTAACTATACTGCTTCTCAAAGTTTTAAAGTTTCAGGCACACCTTTGATATATTGTGAAATGTCGGCAGGTAGTTCTAATGGCGAATGGATTGAGCAAGTAATTTTGAATGATATTAATCAATTTTCTGGTTCAAATGATGGTTATACCGATTTTACTTGTGAAGGAACGACAACACTTACAGCTACCAATACTTATGAAATGAGTTTGATACCAGGCTATGCAAGTACACCTTATCAAGAGCATTGGTTAGTAGCGATAGACTTCAACCAAGATGGCGATTTTGAGGATAATGACGAAATAGTTTTTGATTCTGAAACAACTAGCAATAGCACCGTAACAGCATCTATTACTGTGCCAGAAGATGCTTTGGAAGGAGAAACAACTATGCGTGTAATGATGAAATGGGTAGGTTTCAATAGTCTAGAAGCACCAGAAATTTGTATGACTCCAGATGTATTTAAGTTTGGAGAAGTAGAAGATTATAAAGTAGTTGTTGCAAGCCAACAAAGCATTAATTGCGTATCGCCTATCAATATGAGTGCCAACAATATGACAGAAAATAGTGCTGATATTAGTTGGACTTCTTTTGCTGGCGAAAATAATGCTACTATCCAATATCGCCCTAACACTTCGGCAATTTGGCTATATGAATATAATGTAGAAAATTCGCCTTATACATTAGGCAACTTAGATGCAGGAACAACTTATGAATATCAAATTATTTCAAATTGTAGCAATAACAATAGCAATGCTTCGGCTTTAGCTACTTTTACAACCGTAGAAATAATATGTAACGCTCCTGTAAATCTAACAGCCATCAATATTGCACAAACAACAGCTACTATTGATTGGGCCGCATCGGCCAATAGCTATGAAGTGAAATATAGAGTAAGCGGCACTACTGATTGGACAACTACGAGTACTAATTCTACTTTTTTGAATATTGATGACTTAATGGTTGGTGCAACTTATGAATATGCTATAAGAGCTTTTTGCGGTGCAGATGCAAGTAACACAAGTGATTTTTCGGCTACGCAAACTTTTGAAACAGAAGCGGCTACTTGCCAATATCCCAATAACATTAACGTAACATCTTATGAAACTGCTGCCGTTATTGCTTGGGAAACTATTAGTATTGCTAATTCTTATACCATTAGATACAAAACGATAGGAGGCAATTGGACGACAACTTCAACTGCTAACGACACAAAAAATTTGACAAATTTAACTCCTAATACTGTTTATGAATATCAAATACGCTCTAATTGTAGCACAGGAATTGGCGAATACTCTGAACTAAGTAGTTTTACTACACTAAGTTTAGCAACTTGCGAAACTCCTAGCAATATTACTTATGAATTGATAAATAGCAATAGCGTTGATATAAGTTGGGAAACTGTCAATAATGCTGTTTCCTACAAATTGGAATATAAAACAGCTAATAGCAATACTTGGTCAGCTCCTCAATTTTCGGTTTCTAGTAGCAAAATATTAAACGACTTATTAGAAGGCACAAACTATGAAGTTAGAATGCGAACAACTTGTAGTGCTGGCAATAGCAATTATTCAGAAATTATTAGCTTTACAACAGCAACAGACTGCTTTGCTCCGCAAAATATCGTAACAGCCAATATTACTGAAACAAGTGTCAATGTATCTTGGAACGAAAGCGAGATTAGTTCTTATAACTTGCGTTTTCGTCCACAAGGAAACGACAATTGGTCGCCACTATCAGCAAGCAGCAATACGCAAACAATTAGCGGTTTGAACAACAATACAACTTACGAATTGCAGGTAAGTAGCTACTGCGGAAATGCCGTATATAGTGACTATTCGCCTAGCATTGTTTTTACAACAGCTTCAGCAATTTGTGGTATTCCAAATGGATTAGGTACAGGAACTGTTACTTCTGATGCAGCAACCCTAACATGGGCAAATATTGCTAGTGCAACAAGTTATGATATTAAAGTGAAAGCAACAATAACAAGTGTATGGGAAGAATACACAAGTACGTCACCTACACTTACTGTAACCAATTTGAATGCTAGTACGCCTTATCATTTCAAAGTGAAAGCAAGTTGTAGTCCAGACTTTTCAAGTTCTTCAATTTTTATTACACCTTCGGCAAATTCGGCTTGCGGAAACCCTATTAATCTCATTGCTCAAGACATTACGCCTACTACGGCAAATTTGACATGGGAAAATCCTGCGGCTGCCAATAGTTTTATTATAAAATGTCGTATGGCTGGACAACCTGCAACAACAGAAACACTTTTTGCAGGTAGCAATACAACACCGCTAAATAGCCTATTGCCAAATACTGACTACGAATTTCAAGTAAAAGGTGTTTGCGGCTCATCATCGAGCAACTATACCGTTTTTATTGGTTTCAAAACTACTTCTGCTGGCTCTTGTCCTGTGCCAACAAATGTAACTGTTTCGGATATTACCAATACATCTGTTAGTATAAGCTATGACAATATTGATGATGCCAGCAATTTTCAGATAGAATATCGTCAAAGTGGCGATGCTACTTGGAATACAAAAACAAGCACTAATAATAGTATTACATTAAATGAATTAAATAGTTGTGGTAGCTACGAAGTTCGCTTAAAATCAATTTGTGATGCTGGCGTAAGTACCTATTCAGATACACAGACATTTTCAACCTTATGTATCGTATCGCCTTTATGTGAAGCAAAAGGATTGAATGCCAATCACGAATGGATAGAAAGAGTAGTAATTGCAAATATCGACAATGTTTCAGGTAGCAATGGTGGTTATGGCGATTTCAAACAGGATTTTGTTGCGGAAGTAGCACGCAACCAAAATTATCCTATTACCTTAAAAGCTGGTTTTGCGACTTCTAGCTACAACGAATATTGGAGGGTTTGGATAGACTACAACCAAGATGGCGATTTTGAAGACAACGAAGAACTAGCTTTCGATGCTGGTAGCGTGAGTCCAAATGCGATAAATGCTGCTATATCCATACCTAGTTTTGCAACTTTAGGCGAAACAACTATGCGTATAGCCATGAAATATAATGCTGCTCCAACAGCTTGCGAAATTTTTCCTTATGGAGAAGTAGAAGATTATACTATAAATATTATAGATGGAACAGTCGATGAAGAGCCAGATTACTGCGATGCAACAAGCAACAATGCTATTTCTGAATGGATAGAAAGCTTTGCGATAGCCAATATCAACAACGTTTCGGGTAGCAATGGTGGCTATGGAGATTTTACAAGCCAACAAATTGAAGTAAACGCAGGTTCATCTTATGAAATAGCAATGTCTCCAGGTTTTGCAGGCAATGCTTATAACGAATATTGGAGAATCTGGATTGACTTCAATCAAAATGCAGCCTTTGATGACGATGAAATCGTTTATGATTCAGAAGTTGTGTCTAATAGTGCTGTTAGCGATTTCATTCAAATTCCTGAAACAGCTTTAGAAGGTGTAACTCGCTTGCGTATTGTGATGAAATACAACGGAGCAACAAGTAGCTGTGGTACTTTCAACTATGGCGAAGTAGAAGACTACAATATCAACATCAATAGCGAAATTGTAGCTTCTATGAATCCTGTTTACTGTGAAAGTGGAGGCAATAACGCCAACTCTGAATGGATTGAAACGGTCGATTTCGCAAACATCCACAATGTAACAGCATCTGATGGTGGCTATGGCGATTATACCAATCTTATTGCAGAAGTAGGCAACAATGAAACCTATGACCTTACATTAGGAGCTGGCTTTGCTCAAACGGCTTTCAACGAATATTGGAGCGTTTGGATTGATTTTAACCATGATGGCGATTTTGATGATGAAGGCGAATTAGTTTTTGATGCAGGAGCAGCTACACAAGAGCAAATAACAGCATCTATTCATATTCCTGTAACAGCTCCTGAAGGCCAAACGAGAATGCGTGTAGCTATGCGATACAAATATGCACCTGAAGCTTGCGGTTCGTTCAATTTTGGCGAAGTAGAAGACTATACCGTTCATATTTCAACAGACTTTGTAGGGCGTTTCGACAATCCAGATGAAGCTGGCACAGCAGCAGTAAATGAATGCTCACAATTGAAGCTGGCTTTCGAATATGAAGTAAATGGCAAAGAAGTTCATTTTATCAATGCTTCAGAAGGCGACTACGATACTATTTTTTGGAGCTTTGGCGATGGCGAAATGTCGGAAGAAAAAAATCCTATTCACACTTATGAAAATATAGGCGATTATTTTTTCAATGTTACCATAAGCGACTCAGAAACAGGCTGTCTAAAAACATTTCCTGGTTTTGTTCATGCTTTTGAAAATTAAAAATAAGCATTTTACATTGTGCAAAAAAACGGCCAATTCTTCTATAAAGAATTGGCCGTTTTTGTATTTTATAGAAAATTTATTTTTTTCAATTAACACGCTGTTTTTCACATTCCTTAGCAACGAATTGACCATTTATCAAATAGTAATAGGCACTTATTTTTATGCAAACAAATATAATTTATACCATTGGTTACGGAAATAAAAGAATAGCATCTTTTGTTGAAATTTTAGAAAAATTTAAAATTCAATATTTGATAGATGTGCGTTCACAACCATTTTCTAAACACAATTCAAATTTCAATCGGCTAGAATTGCAACGATATTTTGCCAAAAAAAGCACTGTTTATGCTTTTTTTGGCGATACTTTGGGCGGAAAACCTAAAGATAAAGCCTGTTATGACAAAAATGGAATGGTAAACTATGAAATATTGAAGCTGCAAAAATCATTTCAAACGAGCTTGGAAAGATTAAAAACAGCACATCGCAAAAACCTAAAAGTTGCTTTGATGTGTGCATGTAGCAAACCCGAAAAATGCCATCGTACAAAATTAATTGCCGAAGAATTAGTTAAAGATAATATCGCTGTCATTCATATCGACGAAAAACTGAACTTGAAACAACACAAAGACATAATGCTTAGATTGCGACAGCAAAAAAATAACTTAGACTTGTTTCATAATGCCTAATTTTTTTTAGCTTTGCCTAAATATGCTGTAAATTAAATTTTTTCAATCTTAGAAATGACATATTTCTAAAACAACGATAGCCCATATTTTTTTATACTTGATACTTTTGGTCAAAAAAATATGTCATTTCTTCTCTGTCATAAAAAAAGAACTTAGTTTGCAGCGTACTAAACAATTTATCTGGAAAGTATGTGGAAAAAAAATGTTTTTTATCTGTTTTTGTGCTTTTGTGCGAGTATATCATCTATATCTGCCCAAATTTTGGAGCGTGATTCGATAGATGTAGATAGCCGTTATTCGCTCATAAAATACACGAATGATGTATATGCTTTGGGTTTGCAAAATGTAGATACTAGCCTCAATGCGTTTCATGTCTATAATCCTGCTTCGCAACAAGGCTTTCCAATGGCTTTTCTATCCACAACAGGGCAGGCAGCTATGCCTTTAGCTTTTGATTATGAACGAAAAGTGGGTTTTTCGCTCGGTTTTCGACAGTACCAAGCTTATCAAATTCAGCGAAACGACATACGATATTATCGCACTGCTTTTCCATATACAAATCTGACTTATGTATTAGGTTCAAATCAAGAACAATTTCTCAAAGTGAGTTTTGCACAGCCTATCAACAAAAATTTGTATTATCAGATTGATTATCAGATGATTTCTAGTCCAGGAGATTTCGATAAACAACTAGCTCGCCATCGAAATCTCAATGCTTCGACATGGTACAGCAGCAAAAACAAACGCTACAATTTGTTGGCTCATTTCTTCAATAATAGAGCTATCGTGGAGCAAAATGGCGGCATTTATACACAATATACCAATCGGAGCGGAGAGGGCTATGATGCCATCTTAGACACCACTATTTTGTCGAAATCTCGGCTTGATACTCGCTTAGAGGAAGCAGAAACGAATGAAATTTCTAAAGAATTTTTTGTGCAGCAAAGCTATGATTGGGGCATTTCTCGCACAGAAGCAATTACTGATTCTACCGAAAAAATCCATTTTGTGCCAACTTTGCGACTAGCTCATCAATTTTCATACAACCAACAAAAATATGATTATACGGACACTTCGCCAACCACAAGTTCGCTAGATGGAAGTTGGAATAACTACAATGATTTTTTTATCAATAAAACTCAAACAACAGATTCTTTGCAAGCAAAAGTCTTTGATAATGAAGTCTTTATCGCTCAAATTGGCCAGAAAAAGATTGATTCCATTAGTTATAAACCGACTTATTTTGCAAAAATTGGCTTTCGACACCAGCTCATCAATTTTGAACAATTTGAAACGCAAGATACGATTCCTACACAATATATTACGATAAATGAGACGCAAGAAAGCATTATTTTAGACACTTTATACAATTTGCAATACAAAAATACACGCCTACAATCTGGCTTGCTCAATTTTCGTTTCGATAGCAATTCGGCAAACCAACGCTTGCAATATCACCTAAAAGCACAATACGCTTTGTGGGGCTACAATCTTGCCGATTTTTCGATAGAAGGCGATGCCAGACTGTTATTTTCTGAAAAAATAGGTGGTTTGAAAGCGGCTGCAAAATTGCAAAACATTACGCCAGATTATCTCACCAATTTTTATTTTAGCAATCATCATCAATGGCAAAACGACGATTTCAAAAAAATAAATAGCTTGCAATGGAGTGTTACTTATTTTTTGGAACGCTTGAATCTTGCGGTGTCTTACAAAAATTATACGCTCAACAATTATATTATTTGGAACGAAACAGCAAGCCCCGAGCAACTTTCCAATATCGCCAATATCAGTCAGTTTGTAGCAAAACATCATTTTTCGTGGCGAAAGTGGCAGTTCAACAACTTGCTTTTGTATCAAGTTTCGACAAATGACGCTATTCGTCTGCCTAGTTTTTATAGTCGCCATCGTTTTTTATACGAAAACAGCTTGTTCAAAAATGCTCTTGTCGCACAAGTTGGCATAGATATGAGTTACAATTCCAACTATTTTGCGAATGCTTATGCTCCAGCCATCGGCCAATTTTATGTGCAGAATGAGCAGCAACTCACTTTCTATCCTGTCGTTGATGTGTTTTTGAATGTAAAAATTCAGAAAGTACGAGTTTTCCTAAAAATGGAACATCTCAATCAAGGCATTTTTGGGCAAAAAGGCTACTATGTATCGCCAAATTATGCAATGCCAGAGCGTTTGTTTCGTATAGGTTTTTCGTGGGCTTTTTATAATTAAAGATTTATTTTTTTCTAAAAAAGGAAAGGCTTTTGTAATGGTAGCTTATTTTTTGTAAGAAATGACAAAATAATAAGTCTTACATATTAAAAAAAATATCA
>JBMZCV010000096.1:0-19146 GCA_049613665.1 Chitinophagales bacterium
CGCTTTTTTTGTGAATAATATCTAATGGTTCTGACATTTTTTATAAGACTTTTCAATTAAATAAAAAAACGCCTTTTGGCAAGGGAAACATACTATTTTTCAGTTCAAAAAGCCATTAAATTTGCAAATATTGGCCGCCTTAGCCTAAAAAAAATATCAGCAAAAAAGTGTACCAGCATGAGTTTTTAACTCGTGCTAAACCAAAACGGTAGCTTTTAGCTACCTATTCATCCAATTCAAAGCTATCTGGTAGTTAAAAACTACCAATTTGATGTGGTACGAGTTGAAAACTCATACCTGTTTTATAGTTTATTTCGCACTTTTTGGAGCGAAAAACAATATTCTTGTTATCCTTAAATTCGACAGCTCAGGTGGCAGGCACTTTAGAAGTCCCTACCACCTCGTTTTACGACAAATCTTGCTAAAATTATGCAAATGTAACATTCGCATTTATCCAATCATGTTTTTATTTTCAGGTACGCTTTTTTTGTGAATAATATCTAATGGTTCTGACATTTTTTATAAGACTTTTCAATTAAATAAAAAAACGCCTTTTGGCAAGGGAAACATACTATTTTTCAGTTCAAAAAGCCATTAAAAAACCTTTGAGAAAAAAAGGTAAACAATTTGTTTTAAAGTTAAAAACAATCATTTGTTAATTTCATTAAAAAAAACAAAACGCCATTAAACTATGTATGATATTACATAGTCTAATATACAGTTGTGAAAAACAAACAACGTATAACGATTTTAAGTAGTCGTTCAGAACTTAGTACTTAAAATAAATTTTTATTTAATCGAAACGTTCAATTTCAAGATTTGCAATAAAGCACAAACTTTGGCTAAACCCCAATCTCTTTCTCCTTTCAGAAATTTGTGTATATCGGAATAATCGTAGTTTTTGTTAGAAATGCAAAACTGATTTAAATTGCCGTATTGTTCTTCGATGTTTTGCTTAATTGTTTTGCGTAGCGTAGCTGACTTTTGCAACAATATTATATTCGCCATAGTTCAAAAAGTTTTTTTTTGCAAATTTATGTAAAATATTTCATAAAAAAAATTGCTTTTATGTAACTTTTTACATAACTTAGCGTATATACAATCATAAAAGCTGTTAATAATAGCAGTTTTTGCTTTTTTTTACTTTTTAATTTTTTATTACTTTCAACAGATTATTTACATTCGACAGGTCGTTTATTGTAGGCCTAGTTTTTATTACAGGCCTTTTGGCTGGCTATCCTTACACCGAAACTTGGAACAACATGACAGAAATGTTGCCCAAAATCGCCAGCCCAACCATGCCAACAACAAGTAAGGATAAACTTTTTTTGCTCGACCAAGCAGCCATTTATGTGCGAGACATCAACGACTTTGAAATGAGAGTTCGTGAGGTGAGCCACAGTTTGGGCATTGCACCAGAATGGTTGATGGCCGTTATGCACTCTGAAAGCAAATTTGACGCTTCTGTTTCCAATTTTAAGGGTAGCGGAGCAACAGGTTTAATTCAATTGATGCCCAAAACAGCTAAAGATTATACGATTACGGTGGAGCAATTACGCAATTTAAACCACGTTCAGCAGTTAGATTATGTCTATCATTATTTGAACAAGGTGCGTAAATCTCGCAAAACACAATTCAACTCTTTGACCGAATTGTATTTGGCTATCTTGTATCCTCGTGCTTTGGAGGCTCACAACAAAGTGCCACATTATACTTTATATGCTCATCCGAGTGTTAGCTACAAAATGAATAGCGGCTTAGATGAAAATAAAGACAATAGAGTGACTGTGAGCGATATTGATGCACGCATGAAACGCAAATATTTTGCGGCTTACAATGCTTACCAACATGTTGCTCCGCAGCAAAACTTCGCTCATACGGCTAGTTTTAGCAGCAATGACCAACTTTTGCAATGGTTGTTAGTGATATTGGCTTTAGTCATCATTGGTTTGCAATTGTATAACAACACTAAAAGCACTCGTTTTTAATCAGCTATATCTTGAGCAATTTATTAACAATATTTCTGACATTTACACATTTTTTTATTAAAGGCTTAAACATACTATTTTTTTGGTTCTCTGACAATTTAGGTATTCATTTTTATAACAAGCAGTAGTTAATATTTTTTTATCGTCAGAAAATCAAAAAGATTGACCTTTTAAAAATTAGTCTTTTGGTGCAAAAAAAGCGTTAAGCACAGAAACCTGTCTGAGCGTTTAAATGCAAATATTTTGTTTTTTTGAAAAAAATAATTTAACAAATAAAATTATCAATTAACAACAAGTTTAAGCGAGTTTTTTCTGTGACAAAAGGCGTTTTTTTTATTCAACTGAAAAGTCTTATAAAAAAATGTCCAAATCATTGTATTAAGCGACCTTATTTTTTTCGGTTTCCTTTGGAAGCTGCAAAAAATAAGGTCGCTTTTTTTGTATCTAGTCATCAGGCTAAAATCAATGATGTAAAAAAAATTTCGCATTTATGCAGCCATATTGTTGGTTTCTCTACACTTTTTTTGTAAATAATGCCTTTCTATTGCCCAAACAAAATTCAACCAAAAAATTATACATGCCAAAACGAAAAACAAGCACCACAAAAAAAGCAGAACCGCTAGAAAAACAACTCTGGAAAGCTGCCGACAAACTAAGAAAAAACATCAACGCTGCCGAATATAAACACGTTGTGTTAGGTTTGATTTTTCTAAAATATATTTCTGACTCTTTCGAAGAGCTATACCAAAAACTCGAAGCTGGCCAAGGCGAATATGAAGGTGCAGACCCAGAAGACAAAGACGAATATTTTGCCGAAAACATCTTTTTCGTGCCTAAAAATGCTCGTTGGAAGTATCTGCAAGACAACGCTACTAAACCGACTATCGGAAAAACCGTAGATGATGCGATGGAATTGCTCGAAAAAGAAAGCAAAGCACTAAAAGGCGTATTGCCCAAAGTGTATGCTCGCCAAAACTTAGACCCAACTAGCTTGGGCGGCATCATCAATCTTATCGGCAATATCGCACTAGGAGATGCCAAATCTCGCAGTGCCGATGTACTCGGACATGTATTTGAATACTTTTTAGGGCAGTTTGCTCTCGCCGAAGGCAAAAAAGGCGGACAGTTCTATACGCCCCGAAGCGTTGTAGAGTTGCTAGTAGAAATGCTCGAACCCTACAAAGGACGTGTTTTTGACCCTTGCTGTGGCTCTGGCGGTATGTTTGTGCAGTCCGAAAAGTTTGTGGCAGAACGACAAGGACGCAAAAACGATATTTCGATATATGGCCAAGAAAGCAATCTCGACACATGGCGACTAGCCAAAATGAACCTCGCCATCAGAAGCATCGACAGCTCGCAAGTGAAATGGAACAATGAAGGTTCTTTTCTCAACAATGCTCACAAAGACCTCAAAGCCGATTATATCATCGCCAATCCGCCTTTCAATGTCAGCGATTGGAGTGGCGAACTGCTGCAAAAAGATGGCCGCTGGAAATATGGCTCGCCGCCTGCTGGCAATGCCAACTATGCGTGGATTCAACATTTTTTGTACCATCTTTCGCCCAACGGACAGGCTGGCTTTGTG
Organism: Chitinophagales bacterium; assembly: GCA_049613665.1. Classification (GTDB taxonomy): domain Bacteria; phylum Bacteroidota; class Bacteroidia; order Chitinophagales; family UBA2359; genus JBMZCV01. Next base: position 3,574 of record JBMZCV010000096.1, read on the forward strand.
TTGGCTAAAGGTGCTTTAACGTCCAAATCTTCGGGCGAAGGCAATATTCGCAAAGCTCTCATAGATGCTGGTTTGATTGATTGTGTCGTGAACCTACCTGCCAAATTGTTTCTCAATACGCAAATTCCTGCCTCGCTGTGGTTTATGAGCCGAAACCGTGTAGGTGGCAATTTTAGAGACCGAAGCCAAGAAATTTTGTTTATTGATGCTCGAAATATGGGGCATCTTATCAATAGAAGAACGAGAGAACTCTCTGCCGATGACCTCAAAAAAATAACGGAAACTTACCACAACTGGCGAAATATTGACGGCAAGTATGAAGACATCAAAGGTTTTTGCAAAGCGGCTGCCATAGAGCGAGTGCAAGAGTTGGATTATGTACTCACGCCAGGACGCTATGTAGGTTTGGCAGAAATAGAAGATGACTTCGATTTTGCGGAACGCTTCGCAATGCTAAAAAACGAATTTGCGGCACAGCTAAAAGAAGAAGCTATCTTGAATAAACAAATATTGGCGAACCTTGAAAAAATTAATATCAATGAGTGAGTGGAAGAAAGTTAAATTAGGAGATGTTGTATCTAAACTAGGAGATGGTTTGCACGGAACACCTAAATATACTCCTAATGGAGAATTCTATTTTATAAATGGTAATAATTTAGGTGATGGAAAAATACGTTTAAAAGCAAATACAAAACGAGTTTCTAAAGAAGAATATAACAAATATAAGAAAGAATTGAATGATAGAACTATTCTTGTTTCTATAAATGGAACATTAGGAAATATAGGATTGTATAACAATGAAAAATGTATTTTAGGAAAAAGTGCATGTTACTTTAATGTAAAAACTAATATTTGTAAAAATTTTATTAGATATATTGTTACTAATACACATTTCCAAAAATATATAAGCGTATTTGCAAATGGAAGTACTATAAAAAATGTTTCTTTAAAAACAATGAGGGAATATCCATTCAAACTCCCACCTTTAGCCGAACAAAAAGCGATAGCAGGCGTACTTTCTAGCCTAGATGATAAAATAGATGTATTGCATAGGCAAAATAAGACATTGGAAGCGATGGCCGAAACGCTTTTTAGGCAGTGGTTTGTGGAAGAGGCGAAAGAGGATTGGGAAGAAGTAAAAATTAAAGATTTTAATTGTATTGTAACTGATTATGTTGCAAATGGAAGTTTTGCCGCTTTGAAAAAAAATGTGACTTATACTAATATTCCAAATCATGCTATTTTAATTCGTTTAACAGATTTCAATAGAAATTTTGCCAGTAAATTTGTTTATATAAATGAACATTCCTATAAGTTTCTAAAAAAATCTCAATTGAAACCAAATGATATTATTATATCAAATGTCGGAGCGTATGCAGGTACAGTATTTAGATGCCCTAATTTAAAAAAGCCAATGGTTTTAGGACCTAATGCAATAGTTATAAAGTCTATGTATAATAATTTCTTTTATTACTTTTTTAAATCAAGATATGGAAAATACCTTTTAGATGGAATAAGGTCAGGTAGTGCCCAGCCAAAATTTAATAAAACAGCTTTTAGAAATATTAAACTACAATATTCATCAATTGAGCATTTAAACAATTTTGAAATTGCTGTTAATCCATATGTAACAAAAAAAGAAAAAAATATAACCCAAATTCGCACTTTAGAAAACCTCCGAGACACTTTATTACCAAAACTCATGAATGGAAAAATCAGCGTTTCATTCTAACTATTTTTAGTCTTTTTTAGAGTTTATTCACAAAATTTTCAATACAAAATAATAAGAAAATAAGGTGGTAGGCATTTTGAAAATGCCTGCCACCACAAACATTTCTATCTCATAAGATTTAAGAATAAAACCACAATTCTAGGTGGCAGGCACTTTAGAAGTGCCTACCACCTCGTTTTTCAATTACTAAAATAAAGACTGCCGACTTTGTGTCATAGCGAACACCTTTTGAACAGGGTGAAAAAGTGGAAGCTATCCAGATTGAAAAGCGGTAAGCATGAAATTAAACGACATTTTATCGGCTTCGGCATGGAATTGGATTGCTTCGCAGGCTCGCAAAAACAAGAAAGGTAAAAGATGTTTGCAATGACAACTTTTTGTTAATTTCTTTTTTTCAGTAAATTTAAAAACAAATAGAGTGCCTTTTTTTGACTACTGTTCCAGCCTCTAAGCTTTTTTATACCAAAACATCATCCAAAATGACAAAACTAACAGAAGATACCATAGAATATTTCGCCATAGATTGTTTAAAAAACTTGGGTTATCGGTATGTGTATGCACCAGATATGACAGAGCAAGAACGCAACAGCTACCAAGAAGTGTTGCTATTGAGCCAGCTAGAAAAAGCCATTAGCCGCATCAATCCGAGCATTCCAGAGCAAGCACAACAAGCAGCACTAAAAAAAGTGCAAAGCCTAAATTTGCCAGAACTCATTGCCAACAACGAAGCATTTCACCGTTTGCTCACAGAAGGCATCAAGGTAAGTTATCCGAAAAATGGCCAAGAAAGAGGCGATTTGGTTTGGCTCATAGACTTTGAGCAGCCAGAAAACAACGATTTCGTAGTCAGCAATCAGTTTACAGTTAGAGAAAACGGCATAAGCAAGCGTCCAGATGTCATTTTATTTGTCAATGGTTTGCCTTTAGTTGTCATAGAGTTGAAAAACGCCACCGACGAAAACACCACCATAAAATCAGCCTTTCAGCAGTTGCAAACCTACAAAGCACAGCTACCTAGCTTGTTTACCTACAATGCTTTGCTCATCATTTCAGATGGTCTCGAAGCACGAGTAGGCTCATTGTCGGCAGGTTTCACTCGTTTTATGGCTTGGAAAACCAATGATGGCAAGTCGGAAGCCGCTCGTTTGATTAGTCAGCTAGAGACACTTATCAAAGCTTTGCTCAACAAAAAAACATTGTTAGATGTGATACGTCATTTTACCGTTTTTGAAAAAACAAAAAAAGAAGACCACAAAACAGGCATCACAACTATCAGCAGCATCAAAAAAGTAGCAGCCTATCATCAGTATTACGCCGTAAACAAAGCTGTAGAATCTACCTTGCGAGCAACAGGCTACACCGCTACCGACAAGCTCATGGAAGCACCTGCTAGTTATGGTTTGAAAAGCGTAAAAATACAGCCAGAAGGCGACCGAAAAGGAGGCGTAGTTTGGCATACGCAAGGCAGCGGCAAATCTTTGTCTATGGTATTTTACACAGGCAAGATAGTGTTAGCATTAGACAATCCGACCATTTTAGTCATCACAGACCGCAACGATTTGGACGACCAACTCTTCAACACCTTTGCAGGTTCTAAACAATTGTTGCGACAAGAGCCAGTACAGGCCGACAACCGACAAGAGCTAAAACGCTTGCTCAAAGTTGCATCTGGAGGCGTAGTATTTTCTACCATACAAAAGTTTCAGCCAGAAGCAGGCAATATTTTTGAAACCTTGTCGGAAAGAGCCAATATCGTCGTGATAGCCGACGAAGCACACCGCACACAATACGGTTTTAGAGCCAAAACCATAGACGACAAAGACGACAAAGGCAATGTGATAGGCAAAAAAACAGTCTATGGTTTTGCAAAATATATGCGAGATGCCTTGCCAAAAGCAACCTATTTGGGTTTCACAGGCACGCCCATCGAAAGCACCGACACCAACACGCCAGCCGTATTTGGTCATTATGTAGATGTGTATGACATCGCACAAGCCGTAGCAGATGGTGCTACCGTACCTATTTATTACGAAAGCCGCTTGGCAAAAGTCAGTTTGAGCAAAAAGGGCAAAGCTTTAGTAGCCGATTTGGACGAAAAGTTGGAAAATGAAGATTTGAACGAAACGCAAAAAGCAAAAGCCAAATGGACACAGCTAGAAGCATTGATAGGCAGCGAACAGCGATTGAAAAACATAGCTAAAGACATTGTTTGGCACTTTGAACAACGCCAATCTACCTTTGCAGGAAAAGGCATGATAGTAGCGATGTCTCGAAGAATAGCAGCCGCTTTGTACGAAGAAATCGTGCTGTTGCGTCCTTCTTGGCATTCCGCAGATTTGGACAAAGGCAAAATAAAAGTAGTGATGACAGCCGTTTCTTCAGATGGTGAAATGATGGCGAAACATCACACCACAAAAACGCAGCGAAAAGCTTTAGCCGACCGCATGAAAGACACTAGCAACGACTTGGAGTTGGTGATAGTTAGAGATATGTGGCTCACAGGGTTTGACGCACCAAATATGCACACTTTGTATATCGACAAGCCGATGAAAGGCCACAACTTGATGCAGGCGATAGCGAGAGTAAACCGAGTATATAAAGATAAACCAGGCGGCTTAGTCGTCGATTATTTGGGCATAGCTTCCGATTTGAAAGATGCTTTGTCGTTTTATGGCGATTCGGGAGGCAAAGGCGACCCAACATTGGCACAAGAGCAAGCCGTTAGTTTGATGCTCGAAAAGCTAGAAGTAGTCTCAAATATGTATTATGGTTTTGCTTACGAAGACTATTTTTCGGCAGATACTTCCCAAAAATTAGCACTTATTTTGGCTGCCGAAGAGCATATTTTAGGTTTAGAAAATGGCAAAAAGCGATATATTGACGAAGTAACCGCTTTGTCAAAAGCCTTAGCCATAGCTATTCCGCATGAGCAAGCCTTAGATGCGAAAGATGAAATAGCATTTTTTCAGGCCGTCAAAGCACGTTTAGTCAAATTTGTGCGTACAGGCGGCAACTTTGGCGATTTAGATATAGAAACTACTATTCGGCAAGTGATAGACAAGGCTTTAGTTTCCGACAAAGTGATTGATATTTTTGATGCGGCAGGCATAAAAAAGCCCAATATTTCGATATTGTCAGACGAGTTTTTGCAAGAAGTACGAGACATGAAATACAAAAATGTCGCCTTAGAAGTGTTGCAAAAATTGCTAAGAGACGAAATAAAATCACGAGCGAGAACCAATTTGGTGATGAGCAAGTCGCTGATGGAAATGCTAGAAAACGCTATCAGACGTTATCACAACAAGATATTGACGGCTGCGGAAGTGATAGAAGAACTCATTAAGATGAGTAAAAATATCAAAAACATGGATAAAGAGGCGAAAGCTTTGAAACTCACGAGTTTTGAATATGGTTTTTATACGGCAGTCGCCAATAATGAAAGTGCGAGAGAGCTGATGCAAAAAGATAGATTGCGAGAGCTGGCCGTGGTATTGACAGAGCGAGTTAGAAAAAATGCTTCTATCGACTGGACGATAAAAGAAAGTGTGAGAGCGAAACTGCGAGTTATCATCAAACGCACTTTGCGGAAATATGGCTATCCGCCCGATATGCAGAAGCTGGCTACCGATACGGTGCTGAAGCAAGCGGAAGAGATAGCTGATGAGTTGGTTAGGGATTAAAACTAGAACAAGCTTACTTTACACGATATGTAAACTTGATGCTTTTGCCAAAAATTTATTTTTTTGATGCAGCCGAAAAAGTTTGTAAAAATTTATTTTTTTTAGTAGCTTTACTTACCAACGTCCAAAAAAACAAATTGGTTACTGCCAAAAGGTATTTAGATTTTGGTTAAAAAATATTAAATTTCGGCTTAGAAGCAAAACTTTTTTGTGATTTAGAAACGTTAATAGCTATATATAGCATAGATTAAGTACCAAGTATTATTTAATAAAGCATTCGTTTAGAAACTAACACATTAACCATCAAGGTGTTAGCTTGTTTTGAAATGCCGAAAAATTTTCTGAATGATTACTTAAATAACAAAATATCTTGCTTTTTGTTTTTTTTACAAAAAAAATTTCATTACTCATGTTACCAAAACAAACAATAGATTATGATACACAATGGAAAATGGTTATTACCGTTTATTTTGAAGATTTTATAGCCTATTTCTTGCCAGATTTATACAAAGACGTAGATTTTAGCTACAAGCCAGAATTTTTGGACAAAGAATTACATGAATTGTTGTCAGACCGTTTGACAGGCAAGCGAGAAGCAGACCAACTTGCGAAAGTAAAGCTCAAAAATGGCAAAGAAGAATGGATTTTCATTCATATAGAAGCACAATCTTATCATGACACCTCTTTTGCTCTGCGTATGTTTACGATGTATTATCGTATATGGGACAAATATGGCATTGATATAGTCGCAATTGCAGTTTTTACGACAGCGACAAAAATGGCTACACAATATAATCGTCAAAATTATGGCACAAATTTAGTGTATCACTACAATAGTTATTATGTGAAAGACCAAAAGGAGGAAAAACTTTTGGCTTCAAACAATGTTTTTGCCTTTGTGGTTTTGGCAAGCCAATATGCAATGCAAACCAAAGGAAAAACCAAAAACAAACAAATATCACGCTTTAAGTTCAAAACCAAATTGGTCAAATTATTGCTGGAACATGGCTATACTAAACATAGCATTTCACAGTTATTTATATTTGTTCAAAACATACTTAAATTGCCAAGTAATTTAGAATTAGAGTTTAAAAATGAAGTAAAAAAATTAACAGTTATGGATACAGGAATTTATCCCAATCAAGTGATTAGTCAAGAAGTAAAAGACTTATTTGAAGTGATGTATAAAAGTGCTTTTGGCTTGCCTGACGATGTCGATATTTTAGATCCTGCCTCTATACACAAAATTGAGGCAGCAGCAGAAGAAAAAGTAAAACAGGCAAGAAAGGCTACACTTATAGCAGAAGAAAAGGCAAGAAAGGCTGTACTTATAGCAGAAGAAAAGGCAAGAAAGGCTGCACTTCTAGCAGAAGAAAAGGCAAGAAAGGCTGCACTTATAGCAGAAGAAAAGGCAAGAAAAGCTGCACTTATAGCAGAAGAAAAGGCAAATAATATTTTAATCAAAATGTTATATCAAGACGCAAATCTTTCTATTCAAGAAATAGCACAAAAAATTGAGAAAAAAGAAAGTTATGTACAAGCTTTCTTAAAACAAAACAATTTACTCTAAATGCAATGCTATGAAAAATGGAATTTATCCCAATCAAGTGATTAGTCAAGAAGTAAAAGACTTATTTGAAGTGATGTATAAAAGTGCTTTTGGCTTGCCTGACGATGTCGATATTTTAGATCCTGCCTCTATACACAAAATTGAGGCAGCAGCAGAAGAAAAAGTAAAACAGGCAAGAAAGGCTGTACTTATAGCAGAAGAAAAAGCAAGAAAGGCTGTACTTATAGCAGAAGAAAAGGCAAGAAAAGCTGCACTTATAGCAGAAGAAAAGGCAAATAATATTTTAATCAAAATGTTATATCAAGACGCAAATCTTTCTATTCAAGAAATAGCACAAAAAATTGAGAAAAAAGAAAGTTATGTACAAGCTTTCTTAAAACAAAACAATTTATTGTAGTTTTTTAGTCTAAGAATGAGACTAAAAGAAAGTACAAAAACCCAAATATAATATTAGTTTTTTTCAAGCTCATACTGTTTTCCCAAAAATAAAAAATTAGTAAAAAAATACTGTAAGTAAACTCAATATGGATAAAAAGAAAATAAACGAATTAGCTGTTACGATAGAAAAAATCAGCTATTTGTATCGTAGTGTTCGCAAAAGCGATGAAGAAATTCAGAAACTAGAAATTGCTTTACTCAAAAAATATGTCATTGAATTGTATGATGGCATTTTGAGTTTAGAAAAAGAAGAAAAAAGCAGAATTCCTAGTGCAAGCAGTTCATCTAGCAGTTTGAAAAATAAAGTTAGAGAACCAAAATCTTCTTCTGTTTTCAAGCCGAAAATCGAGGAAAAAACCATCAAAACTACCCCAAAGATAGATAAAATCGCCAATACTTTTTCGCCAAAAACAGTACCTGCCGAAGAAGAAGCTTCTGATTTTATGGCTACTGAAGTGCAGCCAAATGTGCAAGTCAAAATTCCTATTTCGCAACGAGATACTATAACAGAGCCTGCTGAAGAGGTAAAAAAAGTAGTTGAAGAGAAAATAATAGACATTGTCGAAGATGACAGAGATGATGTTCGTACACAAATTTTGAGCGATATTGTGAAAAGTAATGATATGGCTAATGATGAAACTTTGTTGATAACCGAAAGTCCAGAAGCGAAAGAACTCAACGATAGTTTTGAAAAGAGACAAAATAAAACACTAGCTGACAAGCTTGCTCAAAGCGATATTAAAACTTTCGATATTAACTTCAATCAACGTCATGCTTTCGTCAGTGAATTGTTTAATGGCGATGAACAAGCTTATAAACAAACCTTGTATGAATTGGGCAAAAGCAATGGTTATATCGAAGCTTTAACCTATATCAATCTCAATGTTCGCTACGATTATAGATGGAAAGATGACTCTGAAACAAAAGAAGAGTTTATGAATATTATTAAAAGCAAGTTTTTAAATCGCTAAAAGGCTGTTTCAAAAAACTGCTTATTTTTATTTTTTCAAAAAATAATGCTTTCTTTTTTGTATATAAATAGCTGCTTTTGTTTGCAAAACTCTTTTGTTTTTCTGCACAAAGTCGCTATTTATATCTTTTTTATGCCTTATATTCTCACTTCCAATCACTTCCAATACTATTTCAGCTTTTGGTTTTGGCTGATATAATAACGTTTTATACTTATTAAAATTTGCAGTTGTTATCATTTCTCCATTGATACTCAATAGCATATCTCCATTTTGCAAATTCAATTCATTTCGCTCTATTTTCTTAAATTCCATCAAACCTTTCTTATAATTTGGCCACAACACAAACTTGCCATAAGTGCCTAGTGTATCTATATAAGCTTCAAAATATGTCATATTAATTTCATCAAAATAGCTCGAAAAAGGCAATTTTTCTGTGCCAATAATATATGTGTCGAAAAAAACTTGCACTTCTGAACAAGTCATTGCCACTAATTCATCAATAAAGTTTTCATCATCAAAAGGTTCTTCGTGTCCATATTTTACTGTCATTTTTTGCAAAATGCTCAATAAGTTTTCGCTATTTTCACTACATTTTTGTATTTCAATATCGAGCAAAAAAGCCACTAAAGCACCTCGATAATAAAAATTTGGAAAAGCTTTTCTATATTTTTTTTGATAAATATGCTCACTCATTTTCGTCAACGAAAAGGTTTCAAACTGCTCTGAAAGGCCAATTTTTCTACTTATCTCATTCCAAAAAACTTCGTCGCTCCACAAGCCAGCTTCTTTCAAAGCCAAACAACTCAAGTATTCTGTTACACCTTCATAAAGCCACAAGTGCTGCGATATATTTTCGCTTTCCAAACCATTATGATGTGCTTTTTCGCTATGTAACTCATAAGGGCTAAATAAATGTAACAATTCGTGACTTGCGATTTTGTAAATCACTTTTTTCATTTTTTTGGCTTCTCTCAGTTCTGGCAACCGATAAAATGAGGCATTCGTACACATTGAACCGCCAAAAGTTGATAAATCGCTACTTCTAGAGAGTTTTTGCTCTGAAAAATACATCGTAAAGTGATAATTTTTTAAAGGAAAATTGCCCAAAAACGCATATATACCCTCAGTCACATTTCTTAAATAATTGTGTATTTGATAGGCTTTTACTCGGCCTGATTCTGAAAAAATAGCAACATGAAAATTTGTATTGCCTACTCGAAAACTCGTTGTGTCGGCAGGAGCATATAAAATAGGTTTGCTAAAAAGAGTTGAGTAATTGGGAACACTAAAGGTATCAACTTTAGCACTTTTTGCGGCCAATCGCAAAGCTGTTGCAGGATATAAATTGTTGCTAGACTTTTGGATTTCTATATGAAAAGGAATATTAGAATAAGCTTGTAAGTAGCCGAAAAAATTGTGATGCTCGAAAACTAAACTTTTTCTTTTTTCTTTGCTAACTTCTTGCTTATCAATGTAAAACAAATAATCTAAGTCTTTTATATTTATAGCATATTCTATTTTAGCGAGTTCTTTTGCTTTATAAATAACAATGCCATTATTGCTGACAAATTCATATTTCAAAGGTTTGTTTTTTTCATTCAAAGCCTTAAATTTTTTAACGTATTTTTTAATATTAATGCTTCCATATATTTCTGAAAAATAGTGCATAGGCATAATAAAAGTTGCTGTTTTAGCATCTATTTTTGGTGGAATAATTGTTATTTTAGCTTCTTTATTTTCCTCTAAATCTTGTATATTTACCAAAACTTCGTAGTGTTTTTGTGCAGAAAGCGAAAAAGAATATGCAAAAAATATGATATGCAGAAAGAAAATACGACTATTCATTTTCATAAAAAGAATGCAAAAAAATATAAAAAAGATGAAATATAAATACATTTACTTGATTTTAGCCATTTTAGGAATTTGTTCTACTTGGTTTTTCAATATACAATTTTTTTTGAGCGAAGCAGATAGTTCTATGCTCAATTTTATCGCTCAAACAGGCACTACTTTTCCAGCCAAATCTATTAATGCCGATATTTCGGTGGTAGCTTTGGCCTTTTTAGCGTGGTATATTCCCGAAGCAAGGCGTTTGAAAATAAAACATTGGTGGATTTTTATTCCTTTGACTTTTGGCGTAGCTTTGGCCTTTGCTTTTCCATTGTTTTTATATGTTAAGGCTTGTAAGTTGGAAGCTTTGAATTAGTCAATTATACAAAAAAAGGTCATTACATTTTTTTATAAATGTAATGACCTTTTATAATTTTAAATTAATGTGAAGTATATCACAAACAAATAGTTCTATTTCTTTTTCCGCCGCACCAAATAATAACGTGCCGAAACACCTACGCCAAAAACTAGAAATTTATCACTAAATACTACTGGAGCTTTTCCTACTCCAAGCCCTAAAGCACTAAGGCTACTTTTTAAATCAAAAGAGATAAAAAAAGAAGAAGAAGGCTGATAATAATAAGATAAACCTAGTATGTGATGATAGGCTATATAATAATGCCAATCTCTATTTTGATTACCATAATTATGTGTTTGCGATAAATAGCGTTCCAAATAATAAGTTAATCCTATACCTGTTTTGGTTTTGCGAATATCAAACAAAAAACCTGCATCAAAACTGATATAATTTAATTGATGTTTAATATCGTAAGGAGATTGATGTATCGGGTTCCAGCCTTTTGTTGGAATAGTCAAACGATATTGCTTCAAACTAACACCTACTTTAAAATGTATGCCTTTGCGATACTCATACAAAGCACTAAGGCCAATATTTGCATCATGAAATAAACCATATTTCCCCCATAGATTATGTGGCTTTTTTAAGTGATTGATGGAATAAGTACCAACTACTCCTAACTTAATATGTTGTAATACTTTTTTTGGTCGATATTTTTTTGGTATAGTGCTGCCTTGACTATAAACTGAAAGAATAGAACTGCAAAGGAATAGACTGATAAAAAATAAGTTTTTCATGGTTTTATGATTTTTTATAACAAATGTAAGCTTTTTATTAAAGAAACAAAAAAAAGACATCACTAATCATAGCAATGCCTTTTTCACTAAACAAATAGTTCTATTTCTTTTTCCGCCGTACCAAATAATAACGTGCCGAAACACCTACGCCAAACACTAGAAATTTGTCTCTATATAAAATATCTTGTGGATTGTAAGCAGCAATACCTAAAGCACTAAGGCTACTTTTTAAATCAAAAGAAATAAAAAGCGACGGTAATGGCCGATAATAATAAGATAGCCCTAACAAATGATGGTATGCAACATAATACGACCATTCTACATGAGCATAATTATTTTTTTGCGATAAATACCGTTCCAAATAATAAGTTAATCCTATACCTGTTTTGGTTTTGCGAATATCGAACAAAAGACCAGCATCAAAACTAATATAATTTAATTCATGTTTAATATCATGAGGCACTTGATGTATCGGATGCCAATCTTTTGTTGGAATAGTCAAACGATATTGCTTTAAACTAACACCTACTTTGAAATGTATGCCTTTGCGATATTCATACAAAGCACTAAGGCCGATATTTGCATCATGAAACTTACTATATTCAGTGGGAATTGCCATAGCTCTTTTCAAATAATTGATAGAATAAGTGCCTACAATTCCAAGTTTAATATGCTGTAATATTCTCTTTTGCTGATGTTCTTGCGGTATAGTGCTACTTTGACTATAAACTGAAAATATAGAGCTGCAAAGGAATAGACTTATAAAAATTAAGTTTTTCATATTCTTTTTTTAATAACAATTAACAGTTGCCCAAATATTACCCACACCAGTACTTGAACCTTCGCCGTAAGCTGTTGCAAATAATACATCATCAATATCAACACTTGTTGTTATCCCTACTGGTTTAACAAACAAGTCGAAAATAGTGTTAGAAATGAAATAAGTGTTTGAGCCTGTACGGTTTGGTGTGTTCATAATGCGGGATACAGGATTCAACGGGTTACCATTCGGAAAGCTAGGTTGTACTTCTGCCGATACATTTCGCCATTCCAAATTTGTTTTATAATTTACCCAAATACAACTTACTTTCTTTTGCCCACGCAAAAAAGTTTCGTAGCCTGCTTCAATTCCAAAATTAGTTTGATTAGGCATTACAATTCTCAAACTTAGCTTAACTCTTCTATCATTTTTACACCATTTCACATTTTTTATGCCTATTGCTTCCACAAAACCTGTATTGCAACCATTAATTTTTTCGCTCAAAAAAGACGTTTCTTTTGCTTCAGGCAATGTTTCTAGCTTGTTGTTTAGCATATAATTTAAGTTTTTGTTTGCTAAAAAATAGTGTATGCCTAAATCGTATTTTTGCAATAGTTCTTTGTTGTCGGCATCTGTTTCATCTATATACCAATATTTATTGTGAGTGGCTACATAGTCTAACAATTCCGTTTCGCTTTCCATTTCGTTTATTTCATCTAGCATATTTTCATAATGCTTTCGCAATGAATTAAAGTTTTTTTCTGCTTCCAATCCATCAAACCAAGCATTCATATCATCTAGTTGTCTAACAAAAGATAGAAAATGAGATAATTTTTCTTCATCTTCAAAATATATCATACCATTTTCAACAATAATATCATCATAAGTAAATTGGATATTTGGCGAACTAACAGCCGTTCTTTGTTGATTTAGTTCTTCTAATTCAGTGTTTACACTTGTAGATTCTTTACTACAGGAAGATAGAAAAAACAAGGAAAAAACAAGGAAAAAACAAGGAAAAAACAATAGCTTTTTCATCTGTAAAATTTTTATTAAATCATTCCTACTTTCCACTTTTTTTTGAGGCAGTTGGTTTCGGAAATAAGTCTGCTGCCTAAAAAACTTTATTGTTTATAACTTTTTTTTGATAAATTTTTAAAATTTATTTTCTAAAAAAAACAAATCATAATAAAGTAATTTCAAGCTAAATTATACTTTTTATTTGTATTAACCAAATATTATATTCAGAAAAGCATTTTTTCTTAACACAAAAAACGCTATCATTTAATTTTAGCCTTCTTTTTTAAACAAAAAGATATACAAAAACAAAAAGGAAGTATATCTAACTGCTTGAAAGTCAATAGTTTAGCATAAAAAAGTCATACCTTAATAATATAAGATATGACTTCTTGTTATTTTTTATTTATGACTAAAAACTACTTGTTATTTTTCTACCAAATTATCTGGCAAATCATAATTCCATGCGTCCAAGCCCATTTTCCAACGTCTTTTGATATTTGCAATGGTTTGTTTATCTAGCGAAAACGAATTTTTCTTATACGAACCAATGCCATTCAAATATGCTTCAAATTTTGGCAAAGCATTTTCGTAGCCTTCCAAACCCAAAGTATCGTAAACATCTTTCATCATTTCGAGCGGCCTATTTTCCAAATCATTATAGCCAATTTCTATCAAGTTGCCTTTGGGAATAAGATGCCTTTCGTCCAAATATTTTTGAATAATAGTTTCGTAGTAATAATAAATTTTTTCTTTGATTTCTTTATTGGTAAAATCTTGCAAAAATTGTGTACTTGATACCGTTTTATACAAACGATAAGTCGAGGCATAGACTCGATATGGATTGCGATGAATATAAACAAATTTGGCATTGGGAAACAGCTCTAACAACTCTTTCACACGGCCAGTATTGGGCGGACTCTTCAAGACCAACTGCTTATTTCCTCCGCAAGCGATAGAAATTTTAGCCATCATTTTCATAAAACCTTCTTGCCAACCTTTTTTTTCTTCTGGTGAAATACCTTTAAATAAATTATATTTGTTGAAATAACTTTCGTTTCTCGGAAAAAAGAAACCATTTGCAGCACAATGTTTCGTGAAAGTAGCCATCGGTGGGTCATCTTCATTGGGCAAATCAAGCGACATAGTCACATTGTCCATTGGTCGTTTTTTGGGCATAAAAGGCCGCAACACATATTTGAGTTTATTGCCACCGATAAGAGCAATATTCGGAAAAAAACTTTGATAATAAGTTAGATAGCCAAATTGTGGGTCTCTTGTTAAAAAATAATGCAAGTGCGTTGTGCCACTTCGCCAATGTCCTAAGATAAATACTGGCGGCTGCTCTTCAAAACTTGTATCTTTGATTTTTTTGGCATACAAAGCATTTTCCAACATCTGAAACGGCTGTGTCGCCAAGCTGATAAGGCTAATTAAAGCTGTTTGTCTAAAATTGGAACGCCAAACGCCTTTGTTTTCTTTGAGCAAAGCTATCCATGTAGGCAAATGACTCAAATATAATTGATGTGCTTTTATTTCATATTCTCCTTTTTCGGTATCTTTCGCCATAATAATTTTTAAAGTTTGATTCGGTGGCAAAAATACTATTTTAAAGCCATAAGACTATTAAATCTATGTTTTTTTTTAGTAAAATTGGGTGAATGAGGCATTAAATAACGTGAAATTATTTTTTGAAAAAAGAGTATTATAGATATTCATAAACAAAACCATTTAATATGAAAAGTATTTTAAGTAACAATATCTTATTGTTTATTGCGATTATTTTTACAGCTTGCGAGCAAGAAAATATTTTATTAGAACAAAAAATAATGAGCGAAATTATTGAAGAACATTTCAATGATTTGCCTATTCGAGCCGAACTCCTGCCGATTGGAGACTACAAAACATGGGTAAAAGGAAAATATACTATTGGAACAGACCACGATGGCAATAAGTATAAAATACCTCTTCTGCCTCCAATGGATTCTATTTTTTATAGCAAAAGGTATTTTGAAAAACCGATTTCAAAAAATGTTTTGACTGCTAAAGATACTTGTTATATGATGGAAAAGCTTAGAAAATATGAAAATAAAATTGGAGAGATATTGGTAGATAGTCAAAACCGTTTTCTTTCAAAAGAAGAAAAATTGTGTAATCAAAGCTGTATGGAAATGATTGGCTTTATGCCAGATTATGTTTCACATTATCAATTTTCGCAACCATTATTTAATGAAGATAAAACGAAAGTGCTTTTAACAGTATATTGCAATTACTTTCGAGGAGGAAGTGGGCATAGGTATTTTTTTCAGCAAGCAAATAATGTGTGGAACTTATGTTATATAGAATTGGAATGGATATCGTAAAGGTTTTTGGTTCTTTGACAATTTGGGTGGTGCAAAGATAACATAAGGAAGAAATTA
>JBMZCV010000097.1:0-19107 GCA_049613665.1 Chitinophagales bacterium
TAATCCAATGATATTCGTATTGTCGCTTACATTTTTTTGTGAATAATGCCTAATAAATCAAACAGGTTCTATTAATTTATGCTTGGCAATTAACGCTTATTTCAAACCCATTTTCTTCAGTTTTTTAATGCTTAAATCTGTTTTTTCGCCATCTTTAAAAACCTTAATTTCTGTTTTTTTCGCACCTACTTCTACTGCCAACTCTTCAAATTTTTCGGCATCTGCTAAAGCATCATAAGCTCCCAAAACAACCATCATGCCTTTAGGCGTATATTCCAAATCAATATCAGTATTTAGCTCTACAAAAGTATAATAAGTATCGTTATCTACACTTTTGTATGGCCCTACATATACTTTATAACTCATAGCTTGGCTTGTTTCTAAAGCCATTTTTGTATCTTCTTCTGCTATGGTAGTTTCTACATTTTCTTCGTTCAAATATTCCGTTTCATTTGCGACAATACCTTGATTTTCAGCATCTTCTATATTTGTTTTTTCTTCAATTACATTTTCTATTTCTAAACCCAAATCAATAACCGTTTCAGTTGGTTTTTCATTTTCTAACTCATCACTCTTTTTTTCCTCAAAAACAATTTGCTCTTTAGCATTTATTTCTGCTTCTTTTACTTCTACTTTTTCTATTTCTAAACTTGAGTCAATAGCAACTTTTTTAAAAGGTTTTTCATTTATTTGTGCTGTCTCATTTTCTATTGTTCTGCTTGCTTTTGCTCTTTCTTCTGTTTCTGCAAAATCTTCTTGCTTTTCATTGGACAAAACCTCTGTTTGGTCTTTCAAATTTTTAGGCTGCGATTTTATGATAGGTTCATCTTTAGACTCACTTTCGTTTGCATTTTCTGCTTTTTCAAACTCGCTCATATCAATACGTTTGCCTTTTTTGGTAGTAGGCACAAAGGTTTTTTCTTCAATAATAGGCTTCGTGTTTACGCTAGAAGAATTGAGCGAACTACCCAATAACTCTTGGTTCAAAACGCCTTGAATAGCAATAACAGCAACCTCAAGTCTATCATTTACAGCATGTAAATCGTTGCTACAATTCATGCCATTCTGACAATGATTGAGCAATTTTGTTTCGCCATAGCCTCGTGCAATCATACGGTCTGGCGATACACCTTTTAGCATCAAATATTCACGCACTGCCTTTGCTCTTTTGCTACTCAATTCGAGGTTGACAAAATCGTCGCCTCGTGCATCAGTATGTACGCCAACTTCTACTTTTATTTCTGGCGTATTATTCAAAAATTCTGCTAACTTGTCAAGGTCGCCATTTGATTTAGGTAAAATTTCCGCTCCTTTTTTTTCAAAACGTATTTTTTCCATATTTAAGCTTTCGTTGAGCAACATATTTGTAATGGGAGGTTGTTCAAAATTTACAGGATCAACATTTTTATTTGCAGTAAGGTCGTCGTTTTTTACAAAGTGATAAATATCATCGCTGCCGAAACCACCTTGTCGGTTTGAAGCAAAATAACCCTTTTGTTTATCAGAATTAAATACAATGCTAAAGTCATCTTTCGAAGAGTTGAAAGGTTGTCCTAAATTGATAGGAACTTGCCAACGTGTGCCTTTCTTTTCGCTCGAAAAAATATCTAAGCCACCCATGCCAGCGTGGCCATTGGAAGCAAAATATAGTGTGCCATCTTCATGCACATAAGGAAACATTTCGTTGCCGCTAGAATTGATAGCAGCACCCAAGTTTGTCACTTGCCCCCAAGTTGTATCTATTCGAGTAGCTTGATATAAGTCGGTGCCGCCATAGCCACCTGCCATATCGGAAATGAAGTATAGTGTTTGGCCATCTTGCGAAACAACACCATGAGCAATAGAGTAATTTCTTTTATTGTCATTGGCTATTTTAAGCATTTTTACATTGCTCCATTTTTCATCGCCTTGCAAGTCTGCTTCAAAGATACTTAAATGCAAAGCACCTTCTTTGCTCTTGTGTTTTTTGCCCCTATGTATCGAATTTCTTGTGAAATAAGCTTTATTTTGTATTTTATTAAAACTAATAGGAGCGTCATTTAAAGAGCCATTGATATTACCACGCAGTTTTTGCGGCGGTGTAAATGAATTGCCCATTTGTTTTTCGCAAAAATAAATATCTAAAAAAGCTCTATCTTTCTGCAACCGTGCCGAAGAAGACTCTGAAATATCTTCTCTATTGCTACAAAAAGCAATACCATTTTTATAAAAAACAACGCCAAAATCAGAACCTTTTGAGTTAATTGGCAACAAGGTTGTTTCATATTTGTTTCTATTTTGATAAAAATTGTCGCTCATTTCGCAGCCTTCAGCCAGAGTATTACCTAGTTCGTCATACTTTGCATATTCCAAAAACCATTTTTTAGCTTCATCACATTTGCCATTGCTCTGCAAAATTTGGCCATAATACAACTTATAAATAGGGTCTTCAGGCATCTGACCAATGATTTGTTTGTACCAATATTCTGCTTTTTCATAGTCATTTGTTAAACGATAACATTCTGCAAGCTTTATTTTTGCTTCAGTAGAATTATCTTGCAATAAAATATCTCTATAATAAGGAATAGCTTGTTGATAAGCATAAGCTTCAAAGTATTGATTGCCTTCTTTCAATAATTTTGTAGTATTTTGTCCATAAATAAAAGGGCTGAAAATTATTGTCAAAAATAAAATAGATAACATGTGATAGGTAAACGTAAACTTCATATTTTTTGTATTTAATTGATATGGATATAATAGTGATAGGGGTTTGTTTATTTATTTGCAACTGTTTATGTGATGGCAATTTTGACTAAAAAAAGCTATTTTTTATTTCAAAAGCCAACATACTCAACAGTTACATTTTTTTTGGAAAAAAGTATTTTTATAATCATTCAGAGTGTTTATCCACAATTTTTTTTATAAACAACACAAGCTAAATGCCAAGCACTAATTTAAGTACCAAGTACTATTTAATAAAGTATTCGTTTAGTTGCTAACGCATTGACAATCAAGGTGTTCTCTTGTACTGAAATGCCCAAAAACTTCTGAACGACTACTTACATATAGCTCAAATGAGTGATTTGTTTCTCTTGTTTGACTAAAAGCAAAAAAGTTAATTTTGGCATAAAAAGAAATTATAGACATTTCTAAAATGTTTGTCGCTTAGAGAAGCCATGTTTTGCTACATGTTATTTTTTTTAAATGCTTGCTGATTTATGTTTGCAACTTAGTCTAAATTTTGTGAATAAAGTCTAATTTTTTATCAGAAAAAATTGTACCAAAAAAATAAAAAAAACTTGTTTTCCGAAAATTACTACAGAAGCTTTGTTTATATTTTTTGCTGCTTAAAATGAAGTATCATTAACAAAAAATGTTTATCTCTTTGTGTAGGTGACTAAGAGGCAAACCTACAACATTAAAATAGCAGCCGTTTATTTTTTCGATGCCAACCATACCAATCCATTCTTGAATAGCATAAGCACCTGCTTTATCATAAGGTTCAAATTTTTGGATATAAAAACGCATTTGTTGTTCACTCAAATGCCTAAAAAAAACATCTGTTGTATTTGAAAAACAATGTTCTATATCGTGAGTTTTCAGACAGACTCCCGTAATTACTTGGTGTTTTTTGCCCGAAAGCTGTTGTAATATTCTAAACGCATCTTTGGCATCTTTTGGTTTGCCAAACACGATATTATCAAGTGCAACAATAGTATCGGCTGCAATAATAAGCTGGTTTTTGGCAATTTGGGGCAAAACAGCTTTCGCTTTTTGGCTTGCAATATAAGTGGGAACATCAGCAATAGCCAAATGAGGAGGATAACTTTCGTCGGTTTCTTGCGTTATAATGTCGAAATTCCAGCCCAACTGACGCAGCAACATTTGGCGGCGTGGCGACTTGGAAGCCAACACCAATTGATAAGGTATATTTAGTTTCATTACATTAGTTTTTATAGTATGCTTTTTTTTTTTTGATAATGTTTATACTACAAAGATAGCAAAATATACTAATGGAAGATTAAGATAACTAAAAAAAATCTATTACTTTTTATAGCTATCAAAACAATATGTATAGGTGATTTGCGTTATTAAAAGAGAAAAGAGTATGTTTAAATTGACAATTTTATTGTTGAATTTTTGATGAAGAAATCCGTTTTTTTTTGAACAAAAAGAGATTTAAAATTGTTTTTATGGAAGCAACAACAATGAATAAATACAAGAAAATAGCCTAAATATAATGTCCATAGTTTCTTACAGTATATAAAACCCTCAAAGTTTCGTAACTTTGGGGGTTTCCTTTTTTTAAAAAGAAACAACTGTTTAGGTGTAATTTTTTTAGTTGAAACTGCCAAAGCACAAGCAGTTGTAAAAAAAATAAATATGAAAAAAAAACGAACAAAAGACATTGAGGTTATTCACGAAGACGATGAGCTAATTATTTTAAATAAGCCAGCCGATGTATTGAGTGTGCCAGACCGCTACAACCCAGATATACTAAATTTATATACCTTTTTGAAAAGTCAAAGAGAGCAAGTTTTTATCGTACATCGAATTGATAGGGAAACAAGTGGTATTATTTGTTTTGCGAAAACAAAAGAGGCACACAAATATTTGACAAAGCAGTTTAGCAAAAGAGAAACCGAAAAAGTTTATCATACGATTGTTCAAGGGCATTTGCATCAAAAAGAAGGTACAATTAATTTGCCAATAGGCGAAAATTCGTTTAAAAGAGGAACGGTTCGCATTGATAAGCATGGCGGAAAGCCAGCCGT
The DNA here is from genome assembly GCA_049613665.1 of Chitinophagales bacterium. Lineage (GTDB taxonomy): Bacteria > Bacteroidota > Bacteroidia > Chitinophagales > UBA2359 > JBMZCV01. Next base: position 4,755 of record JBMZCV010000097.1, read on the forward strand.
TACGCATTATAAAGTGATAGAGGAGTTTAAGAATTTTTCGCATCTCGAAGTGCAAATCGAAACAGGTAGAATGCACCAAATTAGAGTGCATCTCGAAGCTATTGGACACCCTTTGGCGATTGATAAAATTTATAGCGGCAAAAAAAGCTTTTATCTTTCTTCTGTTAAGAAAAAATATCATATCAACAGAACAGGAATTGAGCGGCCTATTATGTATCGAGTCACACTACACGCTAGTCAAATAAGCTTTTTGCACCCAAAAACGGAAGAAAAAGTCACCTATACGGCAGAATTACACAAAGATTTTGCAGTCATGCTCAAAATGCTGCGAAAATACGATAAGTAAGAAACGACACAACACTTTGTAAAAAAGTAAAATAAACGACAAAACTGTATTTTTTAGGACTAATTAAATGCTTATAAAGATACAGTTTTGTCGTTTTTACAATAAACTTGCAACAAGTAGCAAAAAAACTTTTATAATATGCTGCATTTTAAAAAAAACTAAAAAATGATTGCAGTAATTGGAGCGTCTGGGCATATTGGAAACAATCTTGTCAGACAACTTATTGAAAAAGGAGAAAAGGTAAAAGCAATAATTCCTAGCTTTGCACCACGTCATTCGCTCAAAGACATTGAAAATTTGACGATTGAAGGCGGCAATGTGTGCGACCTCAAATCGCTCAAAACAGCTTTGGAAGGAGTTAGAGTAGTCTATCATTTAGCCTCAGTTATTTCCATAACAACAGGAGAGTATGATAAGTTACACAAAGTAAATGTAGAAGGCACAAAAAATGTGATTGCAGCTTGTTTGCATCACAATGTTGAGCGTTTGGTTTATACAGGTTCTGTTCATGCTTTTGAAGAACCGCCACATGGTATCACAATTGATGAAAATACGCCTATCGACCCAAAAACAGCTATTGGCGACTATGGAAAAACGAAAGCAGCAGCTATCAATGAAGTGATTAAGGCAACTAAAAACGGTTTGAATGCAGTTGTTGTTTGCCCAAGTGGTGTGATTGGCCCGCATGACTATATGCCTTCTTTAGTTGGACAATCTTTCATTGATTTTATGAGAGGCAAATTGCCTGCTTACATTAGAGGAGCTTACAATTTTGTTGATGTGCGTGATGTGGCTGCTGGACATATTTTGGCTTACGAAAAAGGCAAAGTGGGAGAGGTGTATATGCTTTCGGGCGATGTGTTGCACTATGATGAAGTGATGCGTTTGTTGGCAAGAGAAAGCGGCAAAAAAATACCATTTGCTATTCCATTGAAAGCCGCAAATGTATTGGCGAAAGTATTGGAAAAATACGCAAAACTGAGAAAAAAACGCCCTTTATTGACAGAATATTCTGTGCATGTGTTGCAGAGTAATTGTGACATTAGCAATGCAAAAGCAAAAAGAGATTTGGGTTACAATCCTCGCCCAATTTCCGAAACGGTAGTTGACAGTGTTTCTTGGTTGAAAGAAAAACACAATATTTAAGACAGCTATTTGTTTCATCTACTTTGAGATAAAAAGCCGCTTGTTTTTGTAAAAACAAGCGGCTTTTTCAATATTTGTGCTACACACCAAACTGCTGCAGATGATGGTCTAAGTGTTTGTAAAAAGAATTATTCCATTCTTCGATACTCAGTTTTCCGAAAGAGTGCGACTCTTTTCCATCAAAAAAAGCAGTACCTAATTCTTGCGTTTTATTGATATAATCTATCAAGCGTTTTTTTTCTAGCTCAAAATCTCGTTCATCAGCAATGACAAAAGCACTATCAGTAGGATTATTTTTTTTGTAAGGCTTATCGCTAACCACAATGTTTTTTACAAATAATTTGAGTATAAATTTTTTGATAAAATTGGGTTTTGGGTGCTTATCTTCATACACTAGCTCATAAGTAACATTGCAATGTGCCAACATCTTTGCGACATCCATCGTTCCCCAAAGTCTTTGAGAACTTGGCGTTAATTGCTCAATTCTAGCAATCACTTCTTTCACATCTTCTTGTTGAAATATGTTTTTCATTCTGTTTCTATTTTATGTTATATAGCTATAATTTTTTATAAAGATACGCATTTTTTAGCGAAAAAGAGTGTTTATTTGCAACTAAAATTGACTAAAAACTATTAAGATTAGTCGTTTTTTGATAAAAAGAGCTATTAATATATTGAGAAAAGATAAAATGCTTGAATGCGTAATATTCTACTATTTTATCTTTTCATTTCTACAAAAATATAATATTCAAGGTGTCGTTTTTAGCCAAAAAAGGCATATATAACTTTAACATCACATTTTTGTTGCCTAAAAAAAAGCTCATGAAAACCACTTATCGCATTTTCTTTCTAGTATTTTGGCTTGTTATTTTAATACAAACAGCCGTAATCGCTCATTTTTGGCCAAAAATACATGAACCCATTGGTATAAATTTGTTGGAGGCTTTGAACGAAACGATAGATTTGCAGGAAAGGAGTATCAAATTGCATAATCAAGAAACTTTGGAAGCTTTTGAAAAAAAATGTAACAAACTAAAATGGGGAAAAGAGTATTTGGCAAAGGCAAAATTTATGGACAGTTTAGTAAATTATTATTTACAAACTTTAGATAGTTTGCAAAATGTTTCGGCAAAAAATGTGAGAGAAACTGCTAAAGAAATTGACAATTATAAACGCTTTTTTTATGGTGTAATGGACGAAAGTATGTTGGCAAATTTGGATAAATTAGATGCCGATATTATAAAAGTTAACTTGGTAGATTATAAAAACATTAAACCTTTATGTAACTTTAAAGTGAGCGATGCAATCTTAAAATGGCTAGTTGAACAGGAAAAAACAAATGTTTTGAATAACAATAAAATGTTTATAGACATTCTTTTTAATAAAATGAATCATGGTGGATTGCTATATGATAAACATATTATTGCTACGATACCATCAGCGAGTATTATAGAAAAAGGCAATTGGTTTAGCACAAAAATTTATTCGATAAAAAAATATCCTAAAGTTAGTGGTATTACTTTGCTTGATGGCACACAGCTAAAATTAGACAGAAGTGGTGCTGCAACTTATAAATGTGCAACCGACAAAATAGGCAAACAGAGTATAAAAGGTTATATCGTTGGTAAAGAACATTGTTTGTATCACGATATTCCTTTCACGATAGATTATGAAGTCATAGAAAAATGCGATTGATATGTTAAAAAATAAAAAAATATGGTTTTTCTCGCTTGCTATTTTCATTTTTCAAGCGATGTTATTATTTCATTTGTATGAAAAAAATGCCAATTCAGACGTTTCTGAAGCTTTGACAAGAAATAACAATAGGTTTGACAATAGTATTAGAGCAATTATGCAAAATATGAGCGGTGTTTCATATCATTTGCAGAATAAAGCAAGGAGGTATGAGCGAGTTAAAGAATTTTCTCTGTTGTCGGACAACACCAAAAAAGAAACTTGGAAATTGCACGAAACAATAGATAGTGTTTTACTTGTTATTTGGGAAAAAGAAGCGAAAAAAGCCTATCATTTAAGCGATACAATATGGCAAAATAGTGAGCTTTTTTATACTGATTTGCAAGAAAAGTTAGATATTTACTATGAAAAATCAATTGCTATTTTTAAGGAAAAAAGCGATAAAAACGCCATAGAAATTACGCATTTTTTGGAAAGAATGAAGAAAAGTAAGACTAAAATTTTAGCATTAACAAAAAACATTAGCAGTACAGAACATGAATTAGTGCTTAGGAAATTGCAAGCCGATATAGCGACTACTGGTTTTATGTGTGTGCATTATTTGAATGAAAATGTACCCGAAAAATTTCAATATTTATTCGATAAGTTTGATGCAGCAGTTGTGTTGAACAAAAATCAAGTACAACAAGGCGAAGATTTGAATGCAGCGATTTATTTGGCGGCTTCCTCATCAATGGCGAAATATACGGTTTGGGTAAAAGGCAAAGAACTGCCGTTAGACAAAAATGGTATGGCAACTTACAAAGAAAAAGCAACGAAAATAGGAACTTTTGATGTGGAAGCGAGTATTACGAGAACAAACCCTGTTGGGCAAAAAAGTACGATAACAGGCGAGATAAACTATGAAGTTGTGGAGGCTTGCGATTAGAAAATTTTCATTTTTTCAAAAAAAGGTTTATATTCAAAGCAGAAAAATTAATTCAAAAATTAAAAAACCTTAGCAATGAACAAGTGGACTTACCTAAAATATTATACCATTCTAACAGGGCCAATTTTCGCTTATATGGCTTTAACGTGGCACGGATTGTGGACATACTTATTGCCAATTTATGTATTTGTTTTAATACCTGTTTTGGAGCTTTTTTTTAAAGGAACAACCGAAAATATGACCGAAGCAGAGGAGGAGATAGCGAAAGAAGACCGCCTTTATGATTGGTTGTTGTATTCGCTTGTGCCTATCCAATATGGGATTTTACTTTATTTCTGTTTTAGCATTTCAGAAGTAGGTTTGACGACTTTTGAGCTAGTTGGCCGTATTTGGAGTATGGGAGTTGTTTGCACAACACTTGGTATCAATGTTGGACATGAGCTAGGACATAGAGGCAAAAAGTATGAACAAAATTTATCTAAAGCATTGCTATTAAGCACTTTATATATGCACTTTTTTATTGAGCACAACAGAGGACACCACAAAAGAGTAGCTACCGAAGACGACCCTGCTACCTCACGTTATGGACAAACGGTATATGGCTTTTGGTTTCGTTCTGTGACTTTGGGCTACCTTTCGGCATGGAAAATTGAAGCGAAAAGATTGAAAAAACGCAACTTATCTGTTTTTTCGCTACACAATCAGATGCTACGTTTTCAGTTGATACAAATAGCGTTTGTTGGTTCAATATATTTCTTTTTCGGTGGTTTCGTAACACTTTGTTTTGTCGGTGCTGCAACTATCGGTTTTTCGTATCTCGAAGTGGTAAACTACATTGAACATTATGGTTTGAAACGCAAAAAAATAGGCGAAAATCGCTACGAAAAAGTATTGCCTGTCCACGCTTGGAACTCTAATCATCCGCTCGGCAGAATCATGTTATTTGAGGTGACACGACACTCTGACCATCATTTTAGAGCCAGCCGAAAATATCAATTGTTGCGACATTTCGACAAAACGCCTTATTTGCCTTTCGGCTATCCAACAATGATTTTAATTGCGTTGTGTCCGCCGCTTTGGTTTTATATCATGCACAAGCAAATAGCAAAGTTTAGAGCTAATTATCCGAAAGAGGCTTTGGATTTGGCGGCTTAGAATCGTTAATTTTTATTGAAAGCTAAATTTCTGAATAGAAAAACCGAATATTTTTATAGACTTAAAAATATTCGGTTTTTCTATATGTGTAGGTGTTATTTTTGCCGTTGCCACCACTGATTAAGTTGTATTAATTGTGGTTCTTGTAAATTAATAATTGCTTTACCACCTTCTAAACCTTCAATAACTTTCTTCATTTTATAACTACTTTTTGCAGTACCTATAAAATGCTCAATAATTTTGGGGTGTTTGTGATATTAAAATTTCTTTGGGCAATTGTTGTTCAATTAACTGTTCTAAATATTGTTTTAATGCTACTTGCTTGGGTTTTGATACACATAATTTTATTGTTGGTTTGTAATAAGTAGATGTTATATATTCTGCGGACTTTTCTGATGGATGCAGTAAAGCTAAAGCATCTATCTTTTTATATGGATGACCTTGAATACCTGTATTGAGAATGTACTTAAATATACATTTACTTAAATGATTATTTTTAACTATGTTAAAAGGTGAATATTTAGCATCTAAAATAATATAATTTTTAATATTAGGGGTTGTTATTTCAATTACGAAATCAGGATTGTAGTAAGTACCATTTCTTGTATCAATTCTAATTAAATCTGTATTTGAATTATGAGCAGCTTTGTATTTGGTTTCATATAGAACTCGAATTTTATAGCTTTTATTTACAAACTCAATCATATTAATGATTGAATCGTCTCTATTCGTGCTTTTTTTTATTTCGAAAACTGAAATGTTAATTTTTGCTTGAATTGTTTCAACTATTTTATAATAATTATATACTTCATATAATTTACTTAATTTATTGATGTTTAAAAGTTTAAGATGACCTTTTAGTTTAAAAGTGTAATTTGTTATATTTTGTATAAGTATAAAAGCTTTTTTATAACTTAGGTTATTTATAAATGTTGGTGTAAGTTTAACTCTTTCTATTCTAGGCTGAACATTTTTAAACAATAATTTATATTTTTTAAATAATGATTTAATTTTTCTTTTTAAAATAGACAATTTGTTAAATAACTTAATAAAAGGAATATCCTTTAATTGATTGAAAGATATGAATTCGTTATTTATATCCATATTTGAAGTAATATTGGATTGCATTTCATTTTGTAGGGACTTTATCTTTCTTTGAAGAAAGATAAAGCTTCCCAAAATAATTTCATTTTCATAAGTTTTGATTGAATTTATGCTAATAATATCTTCAATTTTGTCTATTATGGCATAAGAATTAGATATTGGAAAGCTATTGGGATGATTTTTAAGAGAACTATCAATATGAAGTTTATCAATATTTTGCAAAATCCAAGTTATTGAAGTATTGGATATTTTTGCTTTATTATAATCTATTATCATTTTTTTGTTTTTTAGACAAGTAGAGGAGAGATTTTTGAAAGATTTGTATAATCTTTCAAAAGTATCAATATAATATTGAATAAAATTCAAAAGCTTTGATGAATTATATAAATAATACCCTTCTTTTTGAAAATGTAACGTTTGTACACTTTTTGAGAAAAAAAGATTAAATAAATTTTCTTCTTTCTCCCAAAGAAAAGAAAAAAGTGCTTCGATTTCAGGTAGTTTAAGTTTGTTTATTTTGATATTAAAAAGAAAGGTCTCATCATTAATCATTAAAGAAGCTGAGCCAAAATAATCTTGAAAATATCGAAAACAACTTAAATGTATTTTATTATTATTAAGTTGTATATGACGTTTGGGAACATGAAAATCTTCAATAAAAACATTAGTATTAATAATTTCGATATTTTCATATATCATTTCATAATTACCCATTTCTATAACATTATATACTCCAATTTTAGGTAATATTTCTTTTTTGTTACCATTTAATATTAGAAATAATTTAAGCATATGTTAATGTTAAAAAATAATTATAATGTCCTTCAAAAATATCATCTGTTTGTGCTTGAGCAATTATTTTTGTTAAAATTTCTTTAGAAACCTTAAAATCATGTTCCTCAAAAACTTTTAATAATTCATTTAACTTTTTTTTAGCTTTATCTCCTTGAAGATTTATCATGGGCAAAAGTCTTTGAGCTACACAATAATCTAAAGGTCTAGAGGCTTCTCGCATCCAGTTTCTTGCTGTAAAACAATACCTTTTTATACTAATTTCAACTCTGGGACTAATTGGTAGCTTTAGCTCTTTAAAAAGCGACTTTATTTTATTATAAATATCATTAATTTCTTCATTAAGTTCAAAATTTCGTTTTTTCGTTTCAAAATCTAATAAATCAAAGAAATCTTTTATTTTTGAATATGATAGATTTAAAGTCTCTATATCTTCATTTGAAATTTCATTAATTGTATTTGGAGGAATTGGAATTTGAATAATATTAGTACGATTAAGAATTCTAGGAGATAAATTTTCCGTAGTTTGGTCATAGTTAATTGTAGCTAAAAACCTTAAATTATTCGCTTGTTTTAAAGAAATAGAATGCCCTAATTCTATTTCTAAAAAATGTTTTTCAGTTGCAATAGAATCTGTTAAATTATAAAACATAGACCAATAATGTTCGATAGGACTTAAGTTTGCTTCATCCAAAATGACGTAGGTCATTGGAGATGTCAAATAAAGATTTTCTTTTACTTCATAATCTAATTGACACAATATTTTGTATATATTTGTTGGTGCAGCATGAAATTTATTAGTTAAGGGATTTTCAAATCCTATAAAATCTTTAGGAGATGTCCAACCTCTATTAACAGAAACTTCTGCAATTTTATCCTTACAAGTAAAAATTTGAGTTAATATACGAGCCAAACTCGTTTTACCAATACCAGGTAATCCAGCCAAAATAGTTAGTGTATTTTGATGTATGGAAATGAGTAAATTATCTATAAAGTGAGGTGCAAAATTGTGACGCCCCTTTTTACTTAGTATTTTAATAACTTCATTTCTAAAGTTTGAATAAGTATCGAAACTTTCATCTTTTATTGAATAATCTCTGTAAGAATTACTCTTTTCTTCAAAAAAGGATAAATCTCGTCCACTTAAAAAATCAAAATGTTTTTTATGTTTAAATAATTCAATTAATTGAATTTGAGCATTTTTTTGAGCATCTAAATTGTCTTTTCTTAAATTATTAATGACAATTTCTAACTCGTTTCTGTCTTTTTCTCTGAAACGTCTTTCTGCTTTTAGGTCTTCTAATTCCTTTGATTTTATTTCTTTCTCAAGTTTGTTTTTTTTATATATTTGTTTTAAATTTTTAATTTCTTCTTCTAAACTAGATTTTACTGTTAAGAGATTTTGTTTTTTGATTATAGAATGATGCTCTAATTTCCCTTTCAACTCTTCAAACTCTTTCAATTTTATATTAAATTTTTTTTCTATGTTTTGTTTGGATTTTTTAAGTTTTTCTAATTCTATTGAAATATTAAATTTATCTTCTTCTATATTTCGTTTAGTTTCTCTAAGCTTTTCTAATTCTTTTGAGACATTAAATTTATCATCTTGTATTTTTTCGATTTTTTCACTAATTGATTTAACTTTAGGTATAAAGTCTATCAATTCTTTTTCAGAAAGAACAAAGTCTTCACTATTTTGAATTATTTTTTTTAAACGTTCATTTTGGTTAATATGATTTTTTATTTTTATAGAAGAATTTTTTGAAATTTTTTGTAAGACTTCAAAAAAAACATCTATGTTTAGTTCAGACTTATCATTTATTTTTTGTCTGAATTCTTTAATAATTTCTTTATCATTTTTAAAGTCTAACTCGTTTATTAATATTAGTTTATTATAATTTTGTATTATAATTTTTCTATTGATATTATTGACAGTAAATTCTAAATAGCTTTTGTCATTTAATTCATAATTACCAAATCTTTTCCATGAACTTTTCTCTACAATAAAATATCCATCACTATCTTTATTAGTAGTAATAAATGGCCCTACAATTCTATTGTTGTTTTGAATAAAAAAAGATTGTTCTTCTTTAAAATATAAGTCGATAATCAAGGTATCTAAGTAAGTATGGTTTAATTTTATTCTAGACTTGGATTCATCTATCTCACCATCAAATACTTCAATAATTTCGTTGTTTTGAAAAGGATTTAAATTAGTGTGAAATGTTATACATTTAGGGTAATAAGAGCCTTCATACCATCTTTCATTATCTATAATTGTTCCATATGATATTTTAATTAATTGATTTAATGAAAATCTTTCAGAAATTGGTGGTTTGTCAGATTTGTTATTTGGTGTAGTGATAATTTTTTCCATATCATAATCATCTATATTTTGAATATTTCTATTATGATAATACAAAATTGGAAGTATATTTCTATCAGGATATTCTTCATCTCTTACCACTAAAACATAGTTACTATCACTAAATTTTATTGGAGGATAAAGGTTATCTTTATAACTAAAATTATTGGTAATATTTTCTAGCTTCATTTCTAATATAGGGTGTTTTATTTAAGGACGTGTTAGTTTTATTTATGTTGCAATATAACAACTTAAATTAAAAAAAACAAAAAATAGAATATAAAAAAAGTAACACACACCAATAATCTCCCACACCAAACTAGCAACGCCTACCCCTCAAAATTCGTCTTATAAAATACAAGCTCACATCTTGCGTTATACTACAACTAGCTTATCTCTAAAAAATCACGCTTACTTATGAAAATGTACCTCCATAAAACCACTTTTATCGCCTTTTTCGCTCTGTGTTGCCTTTTTTCCGCAAAAACAAAAGCAGCACACAGCCATACAACTGCCGAAAAAGACCCACATTTTTTCTTTGTAGAAAACAAAAATCAGTGGGAAGACCACATTTTGTATCGTGCCGAAATGCCGAATGCACGTTTATATCTCGAAAAAGACCGTTTTACCTATCTTTTGTTAAACGACGACGATATAGCACACATTCACGATTGCCATCACAATCCAGCAGCTTGCCAAAATGACAATTTTCAGGTAAACGCACACGCTTTTCAAGTGATTTTTGAACAAGCAAACCTAAAAAACAAAATGCAAGCATCATGCGAAGCCGCTCATTATCGCAATTATTTTATAGGAAATGACGAAAAAAAGTGGGCAAGTAATGTTAATTTGTTTCAAGAAGTGAGCTATGAAGATATTTATGAAGATATAGAAATGAGAATTTACAGCACAGAAGAGCATTTGAAATATGATTTTATTGTGCAGAAAAATGCAAATGTAGAGCAAATTACTTGGAAGTACAAAGGTATTGATGATTTGAAAATTGATGAAGAGGGAAATTTGCACGCCATAACAAGTGTAAATACGCTAATGGAACAAAAACCTTATGCTTTTCAATATGTCGATGGCAAAGAAACACCTGTCGTTTGTCATTTCAAATTGCTGGGCGACAATCGTGTGGGCTTTGATTTTCCGAATGGCTACGACCAAAATGAAGAACTTATCATAGACCCAACTTTAGTTTTTTCTACTTTTTCTGGCTCTTCTGCCGACAATTGGGGCTTTACGGCCACCTACGACAACGATGGACATTTTTATGCAGGTGGTGCGGCTTTCGGTTTTGGCTATCCCACAACATTGGGTGCTTTTCAAACCAACTTTGGCGGCGGCTTCAGTTCTATCACAGATATTGCCATCACAAAATTTTCGCCTGCGGGCAACTCGCTTGTTTATTCCACTTATTTGGGTGGTGCAGGCAGCGATTTGCCACACAGCCTTATCGTTACGCCAAACAACGAATTAGTCATTTTCGGCTCTAGCGGCTCTGGCAATTATCCAACTACTAGCGGTGCTTACGATACTAATTTTAACGGTGGAAGTTCTGTTTCTGTCAGCAATATTTTGTTTGAAAATGGTTCAGATATTATCGTCACGAAATTGAGTGTCAACGGCTCATCTTTAGTCGGTTCTACTTATTTGGGAGGCAGCCAAAATGATGGTTTGAACTTGGCGACCGACCTAACATACAATTATGCAGATGAAGCGAGAGGAGAAGTTTTTTTGGATAGCGGAGGCAATATTTATGTGGGAAGTAGTACACTTTCGAGCAACTTTCCGACAACGGCAGGAGCATTTCAATCGGTTTATGGCAGCAATCAAGATGGTTGTATTACGAAATTTAATTCCAATTTGAGCCAAATTGTTTGGAGTAGTTTTATCGGTGGAAATGGCCAAGATGCAGCTTATTCATTGAAACTCGATGGCGGAGGCAATTTATATGTTTGCGGTGGCACAAGTTCTAGCAACTTTTCGACAAACGCAAGCAGTATAAAGCCAAATTATGGAGGCAGTATTGATGGGTTTTTAGCGAAAATAAATAATAATGGTACAAATATTTTGAGTAGTACCTTTTTGGGAACTTCCGAATATGACCAATCGTATTTTGTAGAATTAGATGATGAAAATAATGTTTTTGTAGTGGGGCAAACGGCTGGCAATTATCCTATTTTGGGCAATGTATATAGCAATGCGAATAGCGGCCAGTTTGTGCATAAAATCTCAAATGATTTATCTACTAGCTTGCTTTCTACCGTTTTTGGCCGCAGCGATGGCAATCCCGACATTTCGCCTACAGCTTTTTTGGTCGATATCTGCAACAATGTATATGTTTCTGGTTGGGGTTCGGATTTGCAAAGCGTAGCCAACAATAACTTAACAACAAGCGGCTTGCCAACAACTGCCAATGCTTTTCAGAGTAGTACAGATGGTGGCGATTTCTATTTTATCGTTTTTCAAGAAGATTTGATAGACTTGGAATATGCTACTTTTTTCGGTGGAAGCGGCACTACCGAACATGTTGATGGTGGTACAAGTCGGTTCGATAAGCAAGGTAATATTTACCAAGCTGTTTGTGCAGGCTGTGGTGGTTCAAATTCATTTCCAATAAATGCTGGTGCTTGGTCAAGTACCAACAATTCGGCAAACTGCAATTTCGGAGCAATAAAATTTGCTTTCGACCCTCCTTTAGCCATTGCCGATGCCGATGCAGACCCTGTTTTAGTTGGTTGTGTGCCTTTCGAGGTGCAATTTTTCAACAATAGCATAGGTGCTACCGAATATCAATGGGATTTTAATGATAATAGTATTGGTTCTACTGAATTTGAGCCTACACATACTTTCGAAAATACAGGCATTTACTATGTCGAACTCATTGCGAGCGACCCAGATGCTTGCAATATTGCAGATACAACTTATGTGACTGTTATGGCTTTAAATCCAGATGAGGTAACTGCTGAGTTTGAGTATGAAATTATTTGCGAAACCGTAGGTGTTTATTTTGATGCACTCACTTGGCCTGGCATTTTACATGCTTGGGATTTTGGCGATGGCACATTTAGCACCCAATCAGACCCTTATCATGTTTTTCCTTCGGCTGGCGAAACCTACACCGTAACATTGCATGTTTATAGCGAAGACCCAGATTGTTTTGCCGACCAAACATATAGCACCGATATTTTTATTCCTGAAAATGTAACAGCAGCAGCCGTTTCAGATGTCGTTTTTGGCTGCATTCCTACTAGCGTCAATTTTTCAAATAATAGCACAAATGCAACAAATTTTGAGTGGAATTTTGGCGTAAATGGCGAAATTTCTACTGAAGAAAATACAAGTTTTACCTTTTTAGAAGCAGGAAATTATGAAGTAACGTTAACAGCTTTTAATCCTGAAAGTTGCAATGAACAAGATATTTCAACGGTAACAGTTTCGGCTTTAGATACTATAATTGTTGCCGAATTTAGCCATATTTTACCGCCAATTTGCGATGAACAAAATGTGGTATTTCAAACTGACTATCCAGATTTTACAGAATTTCAATGGAATTTTGGCGATGGCAACAACAGCACAGAAGCCAACCCAAATCATGTGTATAATACTTTTGGCACTTATGATGTGTCGCTGATTGTGTCTTCTTTTTGTGCTCCACCAGATACCGTCAATTACGATGTGACTTTGGAAGAACCGCCTTTGGTAGATGGCGAAATTACGCTTTTTCCGCAAAATGGCTGCATACCTTTGAGCATTGAGGTAGCAGGGGAGGGGAATGCTGTTTCTTACCTTTGGAATTTTGGCGATGGCACAACTGCCGAAGGTTTGACGGCTACACACACTTACGAAAATGCAGGCACTTATAGCGTTTCTTTTACGGCAATAGACAGTAGCACTTGCAATATTTCGCTGACGCAAAACACTAGCGTAGAAGCCTATCAAACTGCAATTGCAGCCTTCGAAATGAGCAATAACATAACAGAAGCAGGTATTACACCTATATTTTTTACAAATAATAGCCAATTTGCAGATTCTTATCTCTGGGATTTTGGTGATGGAAATACAAGCGAGGAGGAAAATCCGACACATTTATATGAAATAACAGGCGAATTTGAGGTTTGTTTGCAGGCGATAAATGAAGAAAATTGCAACGACGAAATTTGCCAAACAATAAATGTGATACCGCAATTATTTATAGGTGTGCCAACGGCTTTTTCGCCAAATGGAGACCAACTCAACGATATTTTGCTCGTAGAAGGCCGCAATGGTATTGATTTTATGTTGTTTAAAGTCTTCAATCGTTGGGGAGAATTGGTGTTTGAAACAAAAGACCCAAATGAAGGCTGGAATGGCATTTATAAAGATACAGAACAAGAAATAGAAGTGTATGTTTTTACGCTTGTCGCCAATTTGGTAAGCGGTAGGCAGGTGACAGAGCAGGGAAATGTGACGCTTTTGAGGTAGCTGTTTTGGGTTTTTACTCTCAATTCAGACATGATAGGTGGAGTGTCGAATTTAAAAATAATAAGGATAGAGTTGTTGTAAATTGTTTGTTATGAAGTTTTTTTTAAATACTCTATTTACTTTTTTTGTTGCTGGCGATAACAAGGAAGAGATGATATACTTTTCTAACCAAAAGAGGCCAATATAAAAATTAATGACTTATCGTAGTTTTAGAAATATATCACTTCGCACATCTTGTATATTTCAATAGTTCGGACATTTTTTATAACAATTGTCAGCTTAATAGACATTATTCACAAAAAAGCGTACATGAAAATAAAAACATGATTGGATAAATGCGAATATTACATTT
>JBMZCV010000098.1:0-19093 GCA_049613665.1 Chitinophagales bacterium
TGCAAATTTAATGGCCTTTTGAACTGAAAAATAGTATGTTTCCCTTGCTAAAAGGAGTTTTTTTATTCAACTGAAAATTGTTATAAAAAATGTCAGAACCATTGTTGTTAAATTTTTTACATAAATATTTGATTTATTTTAGTCTAATAAAAACATAAAAAGCCTATTGTCATTCTTTTTCAAGTTTGACAATAGGCTTTTACTATTTTTTTCTTAAAAACAAAAAATGACTAACCAATCAACATACCAGCAATCACACTCGTCAATAAGCAAGCAATTGTACCACCAATCAAGGCTTTGATACCCAACTCGGCCAACGTACCTCGCTGACTAGGTGCTAATGCTCCAATTCCACCAATTTGAATACCAATAGAACTCACATTGGCAAAACCGCAAAGTGCATAAGTAGAAATCAACAAAGATTTTGCTTCTACCAAAGAACCACTTGCTTTCATATTGCCCATAGAAATGTAGGCGATGAACTCATTTAAGATGGTTTTTTGCCCTAGCAACTGCCCAACGGCTACAATATCTGGACTAGGAACGCCAATAATCCACGCCAAAGGTGCGAAAACATAACCTAAAATATATTCGAGTCGCAAGCCAACTTTATCTTCTGGACTACCAACTATATAATTGGGGTCGTTTCCTACCATTTCATTGATATTGAGCATATCGCCAATAGCAAGCAAGCAGGTATTTGCCATTTCTACCATCGCCAAAAATACTAATAACATTGCACCAACATTTACTGCCAATTTCAAACCTTCTGTCGTTCCGTTTGAAATAGCATCTAGCAAATTGCTACCGATTTTTTCTTTAGAAACATTCAAATTGCGTTCTACTTTTTCGGGGCTGACTTCTGGAAACAGCATTTTGGCTGCCACGATGGCCGCTGGTGCCGACATAATAGAAGCGGATAACAAGTGTTTTGCAAACAAACGCTGCTGCTCCACATCTTCGCCACCCAAAAAGCCAACAAAAGCCGCAAACACACCACCTGCAATAGTGGCCATTCCGCCTGTCATTAAGCACATAATTTCAGACTTCGTCATTTTATCCAAATACGGTTTTACGACTAAAGGAGCTTCCGTTTGTCCGATAAAAATATTGGCTGCCGCCGCCAAGCTTTCAGCACCCGATAAACGCATTGTGCGACTCATTATCCATGCAAAACCGTATGTTATTTTTTGTAAAAAACCCAAATAGTACATCATAGACGACAAAGCCGAGAAGAAAATAACGGTAGGCAAAATTTTGAAGGCGAAAATAGCACCTATGCTTTGGTCGTTTACAAGATTTCCAAATAGAAATGCTGCACCTTTTGAGGAAAAATTGAGAACAACTACGAAAAAGTCGGCGATAAACTGAAAAGCTTTGCCCACAAAAGGTACTTTTAAAACCAAAAGTCCAAAAATGATTTGCAAAACAATACCTGTACCCACAAGTCGCCAATCAATGAAACGACGGTTTGAGCTAAACAAATAAGCAATCAATAAGAGAAAAAAGATACCAATGATACCTCTCAAAATATTGTTGCCAAATATTTTGTCGAAACTGCTAGTTCTATCCTCATACTTTAATTGATAGGTTTGATTTTCGCTTTTTAATAGCAAATTTTTATCATCAATTTTTTGTACGAGCAACTGCTTATCTATTGGATAATTTGGCTTTTTCGGAATAATATTGCTTGCTGCCAAAGTGTCTGTCTGCAAGCTATCTGTGATTGAAGCAACAGGAGCTTCTATTTCCACAATTGTTATAGTGTCGACAGCTTCCCATTTGTAGTTGAGCGATAAGTTTTTTTCGCCCAATTCCCACGTTCCGATAATACGAAGCGAATCTTTGGTATAAATAAAACGCTGGCCAAGTTCATCATTGGCAAATCTCCATGATGTACTGCCATCTTCGCTGTACCAAGTTTTTAGCATGGTAGGTGTGTCTGCTGCCTGCAAGCTTTGTTGCGAAAAGCAAGCGATGCATACCATTATTACCATAAAAAAACGCTGCAATAGCTGTCGGATAGCTGTTGAGCAAGTGTAAGTTTTACAATTCATACTGTGTGCTTTTGTTATTTTGATAGATTACTTATAAGTGCCAAACATGATTTAAAAATAGGACGATTCGATGCTCATGCTTTTAAAATTAGCGTGTTAGCTTTCGCAATTTGTAAAATAAACCTGTTTTGGTGCTTAGTATATAGCATTTTTTTTGTAGTAAAACACTTAAATACAGAGTAAAAATAACAAACTTTATAGTTACAAAAAAATTTTTACTCAAAATATAACTCGACTAAGGAATTGTTTTTTATCACAACTGTTTTTGAATACTAATATGAGTACAAAAAATCTGAATAATGTCTAATATTTAAAGCCTTCGCCTTATTTTTAAACAGTTTATTTGTCTTGCTTTTAAAGTGCCAAAGTAGAACTACGCAAACAGTTACTTTTTATTGATATGAAACCAATCTGTGACCATACAAAGTATCGTGAGTCTTAAAAAAAACTACTCAACAAAAAATGTTAATCTTTTTTTTGTATTTTTGAGAAGCAATAGTTCGGACATTTATACATTTTTTTATCAAAGGCTTAAACATACTATTTTTTTAGGCTAAGGTGGCCCATATTTGCAAATTTTATAGCCTTTTGAACTGAAAAATAGTATCTTTCTTTTGCCCAAAGGCGTTTTTTATTCAACTGAAAATTGTTATAAAAAATGCCTGAATCATTGAGAAGACAAGTGCCAAACACAATTTATTCAATTTCAATACCTTAGTAAAAAAGCAAATAGGCTGACTTTTTTGCTAAAAAAAACAATATTTTTTATGAAAACAATGCAACAATGGCTCGACGCTTATGGCGAAAGTCACCAAAACGCCACTAACAAACTCGTGCATTGGGTTTGTGTTCCAGCAATTATGTTTAGTTTATTAGGTTTGTTATATTGCATTCCACCTATTTTTGCAGAGCGTACATTCTTAATCAATTGGGCGGCAGTAGCTGTTATTTTTACACTTTTATTCTATTTACGCTTGTCGTTCAACATTTTTTTAGGCTTCATTTTTATTGGTGGACTGATGTTGTGGGGCAATCATAGTTTGGCACAAACCATTGGTATTAGCGGCTTATTGAGTTCATCTATTACTGTATTTGTCGTAGCTTGGATAGGCCAATTTTTAGGTCATAAAATTGAAGGTGCAAAACCATCTTTTCTCGAAGATATTCAATTTTTGTTGATTGGGCCAGCGTGGCTATTGCATTTTATTTACAAAAAAGTAGGTATTCACTACTAAAAATAATGTTGAAACAATTCAAAAAAAAGCATTGCGAACTATAAGAAGTTTGCAATGCTTTTTTTCATTAAATTTCGCCAAAGAAGTTCATTTTTTTGATTTGCTATAAAAGAGCAAGTAATATTTTGTGAGAACTGAAATAAATTTACTTTAACAAATTATTAAGCTACAATATTAAAGTTATCAGCATCAAGATAAGCAGGAAATGCTGTTCGGTATTCATTCATTCGTGCTTTCGATAAAGAAACTAAAATCATCGTTTCGCTATCGGCATCTGCCTGCCACACCTTTTCGCCTCGAAAATTTAGCACCAAACTATCGCCACTATAATCTTTGCCTTTTCCATCTTCGCCCACTCGATTGACACCAATGGTATAAGCTTGATTTTCGATAGCTCTGCCAATCAACAACTGTTGCCACGCATAGTTGCGAACTTGCGGCCAGTTGGCGACATATATTAGGCAGTCGTAGGCTGATTTTTGCTGTTCGATATTTCTGCTAAACACAGGAAAACGCAAGTCGTAGCATATCAGTGGGCAAATTCGCCAGCCTTTGTACTCCACAATCAAACGTTCATTGCCAGCCTCATACACTTTATGTTCATTGCCCATGCGGAACAAATGTTTTTTGTCGTAGGTTTCATAGTTTCCATCTGGCCGCATAAACACCAAACGATTGAAATACTTGCCTGCTTCGCTCACTACAAAACTACCTGTAATAGCTGCATCGAGTCGTTTACTCCACTTTGAAAGCCAACGCATGGTTTGTCCATTCATATTTTCGGCTACTTTTTTGGGTTTCATCGTAAAACCTGTGGTAAACATTTCGGGCAATACGATAATATCCAAATCTTTTCGTCCTTCAAAGGCTTGTAGCTTTTTGGCATAGTTTACCAAATTTTGAGCGACATTTTCCCAAGTAATATTGGTTTGCAAAATTCCTATATGTAGAAATGAATTCATGGTATGCTATTTTTTATGGTAAAAAAATGCTAATTTACATTTTTTCATTCTAATATTTTGTATTGGCTAAATAATTTAAGTGCGAAATACTAAATTTAAGCACCAATTTGACACTTAAAAATAAAATATACTCTACCCTATGAAAACCTTTATTACCGCTATTACTTTTATTTGGAGTGGCTTGCTCATTGGCATTTCTTTTATGGAAGCACCGCTAAAATTTACTGCTCCCAATATCACTACCGAATTAGGTTTGGGCATAGGAAAAGTCGTTTTTACGGCACTCAATAGAGTCGAAATATTAATTGTTTTGTGTCTTATCATCGCTTTATATTTCGTAAAAGCTAACCGCAAAACATGGCTTTCGTATAGTTTGCCTTTATTTATTTTGCTTATTCAAAGCGTATGGCTATTGCCTGTTTTAAATGTACGAATAGACAATATCGTTGCTGAAATAGCTGTTCCTCCTAGCAAACACCATATTATTTTCATTGTTTTGGAAGTTATCAAATTGATTTCTGTTTTGATAGCAGGTACAATTTTTACAAAAAATAGTACTAAACAGCTTATCTAAAGTAATCTTTTTATAACCGACTTTAATTTTTTTTCGAGGCGAAATGTTATAGATAAGTTGCTCATTTGCGAAAACTAATACCTTGATTTTTTCAATACGTTAGCACAATATAAAGTGTGTATTCAAATAGTGTTTGGTATTCAAATGAAAAAGCACGGATAATAGTAATATTATCCGTGCTTTTTTGTTAGCTAAAAAAAATAATTTTTATCTAACGGTTGTGCTTTGTTGTATCCAGCAACCAACAGAAAAACGACCACCAGGGCCTTTACCTGTTTTCATGAAAATTGTTTCTTTTGAAGGAAAGCCTTTTCTTGCATTCGACATTTTTTCAGCTGCTTTTTTATATACATCAGGATCTACTTCTTTTGCGTGAGCATACATATCATAAGCTACCCAATATACCGAGCTTCCACCGAAACCATCGCCAGAACAAGAGCTTTTGCTACGCATATACAAGTCACCGATAAACAAGTAAGGGTCTCCCCAACCTGCACGCATAGAAGCTGCTTTGCGGGCATATTCTCTAGCTTTTGAGTTGTTGCTATTGGCTACTTGCTCAATTTTTGCTAAAGACATATATACTTTTGCTTTTTTGGTATTGTCACTTTCCAAGTCTAAAGAAGTCTCATAAAATGATTTTGCTTGTGCATAATTTTTTTGCTTTTGGTAAGTTTGAGCGATAAATCTTGCACGAGAAGCTGAAGGCTCTAATGTTTGCCATTTCAACAATACTTCCATAAACAATGGGTCAGATTTACAGCCACCTTTTTTCAACTTTTTATATAAAGTTTTTACGATGCTGATATCTTCTGGGTTGGTTTTATATTTTTCGCCATATACTTTTTTGATAGTTGGGCAGTCAGTTGCATTCGCTTCTGCTTTAGCTGTTTTTGCTGCATTTTGAGCATCTGTGAGTTTTTCAACCGTTGATTCCATAATGTCGCCATATTTTTCGTATTTGGCAGCATATTTTTCGTTGTTTTCTTTGTTGTAATCAATGATTTCTGCCAGTTGGTCATATTTATCTACTAGCTGATCAATAGTGATTGTTTTAGCTTTTACTTGCGACAATAAAGTACGAAAGTAGTAATATACGACATCATAAGTAGCATCTTCTGCTTCAATTTCGATGGCTTTCGAACGCAAAGAAAAGATACTATCTTTTTCTTGTGGCTGATATTTTGCCAACAACTTCGATTGCAAGTAAGTAATATAACCTTCTTGGCCAAAGTGTTCTACACGGGTTTTATATACCATATTGATACTATCCATATAGGCTTGAGCTACTTTGTCGTCTTTGTATTTCCAGCCTTTAAATTTGCCCAACTCTTTCTCTTTACACAATTTTTTGCTTCTGCCTTCTGCTTCGCCTTTTTCGCAAATAGCATGAGTAATTTCCAAGTTCAGGTAGTTCGTGTACATTACCTCTCCGTTCAACAAAGGTGTTTTACGCACTGCTGGAGCGTTAGCATAAATAATTCTCCAATAAGGCATCGCATCGCCATAAGCTTTTTGTTTGAAAAACTCCCGATACAAAGAGTAATTTGTGCTATCTTCGCTGCTATATGTCGGTTGATTAAATAAAGCATCAGCTTCTGAAGTATCAATAGTGGGTTCAACAGGCTTCACTTCTTCCACCTTTACTACTTTGCCTTTTTTCTTTTTCTTTTTCTTCTTTTTGCCTTTCTTTTGTGCAAAAGCATCGTCGCTCACTGCACACATCAATAGGACTGCCAAAACGGCCAAAAATCCCAATCTTGCTATTTTCTGCATGACGTTTGAATGTTTTTATAAATTTAATAAATAGTTGTCTTTGCTAGTTTTTAGTTTTGAATTTTTAGCTTTCCGTTTTTTGAAAAAAAGAAAATGATTTGCTTTCACAAAAAATGCAAGTAAAGCATTCATTATTATTATTATTCAAAATTCTTCATTTACCTAAAAAAACAAAAACACTCGCTATTGCTGTATTGAGTTACATACTAAATCCGACAAGTGCGTTCACAGTATATTTAGTTTATAATTTGCTGACTGGCATTTTTCATAAAAGTGTTATGATAATCGAGGTAGAAGGCACTTTTAAAGTGCCTTCTACCTAAATACTAAAAAAGAACGACACGCTCTTGTTGGCGTTACTATCAACAAGTTGTTATAAAAAAATAAGCTTTAAAATATTCTATTTACCCTTTTAGTTGCTGGTGATAACACACAGCAACGGCGAGAGTTGTCGTTTTTTTGGAATAAAATAACATTTAATAAATATACTAAAATGCCAATTGCTTAAATTACAGTGCACTAATAACTCATTAGTCATACTTTCTTTTGATAAACCAACGGTCATTTAAACTTACTCCAATAGTAGAAGTAAAAAATGTTTCTTTTATCAAATTGTTTGTTGTACTACCTCTTTGACCAATTTCAAAAGAAAGGTTTAAGCGAGAAGCCGAGCGGCGAAGTGGTAAAGCTGCTCCAAATGTAACGGCAAACTCCGATAGTTTTTGCTCTTCTATTTGGATACTACCTGTATGATAATAAAACCCTATGCGATAATCGGTATTTTGCCAAAATTTGGTCAAGCTTCGAGCATCTGGCGTAAAACCAGCTCCAAAGCTAAACTTCATTGCGTTTATTAATGACGTATCAGCTTGGCCAAAGTTACGAAAATCCTCCCACTTATAATAAGTTATATCTGTTCCAATTTGCCAATCTGCACCATTTCTTAGCATTATGCCTCCCGAAATTTGGGTAGGCAAGACCATTTTTTCTTTTTGTTTCCTATATAAAATAGTATCTATCAAATTGTTATCGACACTTCGGTATCGTTCCCATCGGTTTTCATTTTCAGTATTTACACCGATACTATTATTTCCATTTAGACCAACAGTTAGTTTCATTTTTTCGCTCAAAGAAAATTTATATTGTACGCCTGCATTCCAAATAAAACCTTTAGCAACTTGTTCTTTTGTTTCTAAATTGAAAAAAGCATCATCTAAACCAACAAAGCGAGATTCGATATATCTTTTGTAAGTGCCAAAGACATAGCCTAGATTTACACCAACTGACAAATCTTTGTATTTAAAGCCATTGCCAAAATATATCTGATATAGCTGTCCTGTGCCGATAAAACGATAGTTGATAGTATCGTTTACTTGAGCGACATAATCTTGCTGTGTAATATCGTAGTTTAGACTACTAAAAGGCAACATTCCAGCCGCTAGAGTCCAATATTTGTTGGCAGGAAAAGCAAATGATAGATACGACAAAGCACCATTTCCTGTGCGTTGTGTGAGTTCATTTTGTTGCAACCACAAGCCTTTTGCTTCTATCCCAACTTCAAAAGTAGTCAGTTTGATAGCACTATATGAGGCTGGATTATTGTAGTTGATATTGAAAGGCGATTGGTAAGCCGAGCTAAACCCACCCATGGCTCGGTTTGTTGCAAAAGTAGATGATTTGAGCTGCCCTAAACCAATATAAGAATAAGGGGAATTGACTTCTTGTAGTTGTGCTTTTGTTGTGGTATTGCATAGCAGCAAAGCAACAAATGCAAAAATAGGGAATATAAGTCGTGGAACAAAAGTCAAGTTGTAGATTTTGGAAACAAATATCTTGCTTTTCAAAATATTAACATCAATTAGTTTTTTATTAAATAGTGCTTGGCACTTACTATTGCTTTTGAGTTGTTGCATTATAGTTTAAAATTTTGTTTAATCCTTCTAGTACTAAATTTTGCCGCACAAATATCTCACTTTTGGCTTGAGTTTCAAAGAAGTTGGCATCGCCGCCTGTCAATAAAACCTTTATATTCGGATATTTTTGTCGATATTGTGCTATGATACCATTCATTTCGGCTGCTGTACCTTGCATCACACCACTTGTAATGGCAGTTTCGGTTGTTTTGCCGATAAGTTCGCTTGTTGCTGTTTTGTTTACCAATGGCAGCTTGTCAGTAAAATGTTGTAAGGCACGAAATCGCATTTGCAAACCTAGCGAAATGCTCCCACCATGATATACATTTTTTTGGTCGATAAAATCATAAGTAATACAAGTGCCTGCGTCTATTGCCAAAATATCGCATGTTGGAAAAAGCACTTTGCCACCCACCACAACAGCAAGTCGGTCTCTGCCCAATGTTTTGGGTGTAGCATAAGCATTTGTAATAGGAAGCGAAGTATTGTGCGTTAAGTGTACAAAAAATGTTCTTTTTTCTAAAAAAGTATTGATAAATGTTGCATGATTGGCCACAGATGATAAAATGGCCTGTTGAATATTGAAATTAGCAAATATTTTTTCCAAGTGATTTTTTGTAAAAGAAGCAAAAATATTGTGATAAATAAGTTCTTCTTTTTCGTTAAAAATGGCAGCTTTTAGGCGTGTATTGCCAATATCGAGGCATAGATTTATCATGTTTTTAGAGAGAATTGTTTTTTATAAATCAGTAGTTGGGCAAAAATATTATTCATTTGTTGAGCCGTGACAGGTTTTTAAAACCTGTCACGGCTGAGATATTTTTTAACCAAAAAAGACCTATATAAAAAGTGATGAGCTATCGTAGTTTTAGAAATGTATCTTTTATCATATCTTTAAAATTTTAATAAGCTTAGTTTACAGTGTACTAAGTTATACAGCTTCTAAAAAAGAAAAAAAGCTTACTCTTCAGTAGTGTTGGTGTAAATCAAATTCAATTTCATAGGATAGTCGGGGTGTTCAGGGCCGTAAATGATGGCTCTGCTGCCACGAAGCGATTGTGGTTCGACAAATATTTTTTCAAAATCGAAGGTAGAAGAGCCGCTAATTTTCTCTTGCATATAATAATTTATGAGCAAATTATATTCATAAACTGCCAAAGTTTCGTTGTCTTCTGGCGAAACTGAAAAGGCTTTTTGCACTGAAATCTGGTTGTTTGTTGTCGCATTTTGGCCAAACATGACAATTTCATTCGGAGCAGCATATATATCTGTTGTGTTTTGCAAGACATAAAAAGTCAATTCTGCTTTGTTGATAGCGGCATTTTGCAACACATCAGCATAAGGCATTTCTAATTTTAGGCCCAAGCCACCCATACCTTGCAAATAGCCCAATTCTTGAGCATTTGGTTGAGGACTCGCTAGTATATCAGGAATAATCGTGCTACCATAATCATGTGTGTAATTATTGACGGCTGCCGATTCGCTATTTATTCTAAATGCAAAAGCTCGTGATTCTGAAGAACTATTTTTGTAGTACAACACCAAAGAAGACAAACTCGACAATACGTTGAAATGAGCCATAACATTGCTATTAGGGTCGGCCGTAATGTATAAACCTTTGAAAAAATTGGTAAAAGCTTCATCATCAGCAAAATTATCGCCGCCAGATTGACTGAGCAAGCGTTGTCCTAGTTCAGCATTTAGCTTCATTCTCAAATGAGGCTCTACGGTTCGAGTAGCTAAAGAGTCTTCTCCTTCTTGGTCTAAAAACACATAATTTACCGTCAGGCTGTCATCTGGCTTATGCTTAAAATCTAGTTTTTCGCCCAAAAGCGTTTCATTGTAAGCAAAGGTTTGGTCAGAATAATAAACACTATCAGCCACAAAGTCTTCGGTCATTTCATGCACATAAAAGCTAGTTGTAGAGGCTGTATCGCCATACAAAGGATTGCTTTCATAGCTTAATGTCAAAACAATAGAATCTAGTATAGCACCTGCTCCAAAGCTGATGTCGCTACCTGCCAACCGCAACTGCAAATAGGCACTTGCCGTTGTTTGGCCAAACACCTCATCGTTGAGTGAGCCAACTGCATAATAACGGGCCAAGTTGTTGTCGAAATCTATCATTGGAGCAGTACGAATAGTGTCGGATTCAATAGTGCTAAGTTGTATCGTAAAAGTATCTGTTTGAAAGACATTATTCAAATCATTGCTATTAATCAGGTTGCTACCAATGTCGGTAGACTCATTGCAGGCAATGCTGCCACAAAGAATAAATAAAGCGAGATACATTTTCGCTAAGTATGTGCTTTTTTTTGGTTTGTGCATTAAGCTTAAATCTTAAAATGGATAAAACATGAAAAAATAAGTGCTGTAAGTGTCAAGTGCTATTTAAAAATAGAATGTCTTTTTATTAGAGGCTAACACACTAATTTCTCATGCGTTAGCAACTTAAACAGTCTATATCAATTAGTGTTTGGCACTTATCGTTTTTATAACGATATAGAAAACGATAAATTTAAAAAAAAAGTAGCTTTTACGATTTTTTTATTGCAAAATTAGCAGTTTTTGTTGCAAAAAGCGAGTGACAGCATTTTTTTTTTGCTTGTTATTTCTTAGATACAGTTTATTCAAAAAAAAAAGCAGTGACACGAGCTAAAAAATAACTGTGTGACTGCTTTTTTTGTTAGAAAAAGTAAGTTTATACTTTTTCTTCTTCTTCTAAGAAGCTATGGTAAAAGTCTTTATAAGATTTTAGGAAACCTTCATCATCATCAAACTCCAACACTTGCTTGTCGGGGTGAGCAGCTAAGGCATCGAGCAAGTTTTCCGATAAGTCGGCTTCTGCTTTAATTACGCCATCAGCATAATGAATAGCACCTTGATTGAGACCAATAAAAGTATCGTCATAAGCTTCTAAGTCGCTTTCTTTTACTTTTTTGATAAGAGCTTTTTGATAAAAAATATTGCCTAAATGCTCTTCAAAGCCATCATTATACAATGAATAAATTAGTTTGGCATTTTCAAAAATTGGATCTGTTTTGTAAGCTGTTTTTACATAAAGTGGTAAAAGACTCGTCATCCAACCATGACAATGAATAATATCTGGTGACCAACCAAATTTTCTAACTGTTTCTAAAACACCTTTGCAAAAGAAAATCATACGAGAGGCATTATCTTTATAAAACGTGCCTTTGTTGTCTCTAAAAACATATTTTCTTCTAAAAAAATCATCATTATCCAAAAAGTAAACCTGCATTCTTGCTTTTGGTAAAGAGGCTACTTTTATGATAAGTGGGAAGTCGTCTTCATCTATAATAATATTTATACCTGATAAGCGAACTACCTCATGCAATCGGTGTCTTCTTTCATTTATCAAACCGAAACGAGGCATTAATATCCTAATTTCTAATTTTTTTTCTTGCAAATGTTGTGGCAATTGGCGAGCAATATTGGCAATTGTTGTTTCATCAAGATATGGGTGCATTTCTTGCGTAACAATTAGTACTTTGGTTTTATTATTCATACAATAAAAGCTTTAATCATTAAATTAGATATGTGTTGCTACTGTTACATATCAGCATATTATAAAAAAAAGCAGTTTTTGATGTCATAATTATACAGTAACACATCAAATCAATATAAATAATTGCTCCAAATGTATGTGCCATCATTTTTGTAAATATCACAAAATGGTACTTACCGAAAAAAACTGTTTTTTTAAATATGTAAAAAAATATAAATAGAATACAAAGTTACGAAAAAAAGGCAATATATCCTAAGAAAGTGTCAGTTTTGCTAAAAATGAAATGATATAGTTTTTTCTATCAAAAAAGTAGTTTTTTTTGATAGAAAAAGAAAACTTAAATAATAGTGTCATTTTAATGTAAAAAAAAATGTTTTTTTTTATATATTTACCTTTTTATAAAAAAATAAACATGCAATATGAAAGTAATACAAACCTATCCTGTTCATTGGATAAAAAATGTTTTTAAACTCCTCCGCAATCCGCTAACTTACATGATGGAGGTGAAAGATTTTAACCCTACTTTTGTAAAATATGATGTTGGAGGCAAAACTTATTTTTACCTGACTGCCGACCATGAAGTAGCTCGTCATGTTTTTCAGACTAACCATAGAAATTATTACAAGAGCGACTCGCTTAAAGAATTGCAAACGCTTATCGGTACAGGTTTGTTTACGAGTGAAGGGGATTTTTGGCGGAAGCAAAGACGTTTGGCACAGCCAGCTTTTCATCGAAAAAAGCTAGTCGATTTGTTTGAAATCATGCAAGTTGTTACGAAAGATTTCGCCAAAGAGTTAGAAAAGCTGGCGAAAATTGGAAAACCTTTTGATATGTTTAATCAAATGATGATGATTACGCTGCAAGTTGTCACGAAAGCTTTATTTAGCACAGGTATGACTGACGAAGAGTTGCAAGCAGTATATAAAAATTTAGGCTTTTTGTTAGACCATGCTAGTTTGCGAGCTACCAATCCTTTGTATATTACTTGGTTTAAGATAAATGGGCAGCATAAAAAGTTTTTGCGTGAGCGACAAAAAATGGATGATATTGTGTTTGGCATCATTGAAAGAAGGCGAAAAGAGCCAGCAGGCAGTTATTCCGATTTGCTCGATATGCTTATGTATGCCGAAGATGCAGACACAGGCGAACGCATGAGCGACAAGCAATTGAGAGATGAAATTATGACTTTTTTCATTGCTGGCCACGAAACTTCTGCTATCGCTCTCACATGGCTTTGGTATCTGCTAGAAAAAAATCCTGATGTGATGAGAAA
This sequence comes from Chitinophagales bacterium, assembly GCA_049613665.1. Lineage (GTDB taxonomy): Bacteria > Bacteroidota > Bacteroidia > Chitinophagales > UBA2359 > JBMZCV01. The sequence continues at coordinate 13,317 of JBMZCV010000098.1, forward strand.
ACTCCGAGCAGAAGCTACCGAAGTTTTGGGCGACCGTATGGCGACTTTCGCAGACTTGCCCAATTTGGTTTATACTCGGCAAACCATAGATGAAACTTTGCGTATGTATCCGCCTGTTTGGGCAACTGGCCGAACGCCTTTGGAAACCGATAGCATCAAAGATTATAAAATTCCGAAAGGTAGTGATGTTTTGTTGTTTATTTATGCTATTCATCACAATCCAGAAATTTGGGAAAATCCGTATCAATTTAATCCAGATAGATTTACGCCCGAATTGAAGAAAAAGCAGCCGAAGGGAAGTTATGTGCCTTTTGGTGCAGGGCCTCGTTTGTGTATTGGCGATAGGTTTGCGATTATGGAAATGCAATTGATTGTGTCGGAATTTGTGCGACGCTTCGATTTTGAATTGATTGATAAAAGCGATAGAACGCTGAAACCTGTTTCTACTTTGCGTTCTAAAGAAAAGATTGAAATGAGGGTGAAAATGAGGTAGGTTTTTCTATTCATAAAAAGTAAAAAAGACATGATATATCTTCCAGATATATCATGTCTAAAAAAAAATGTTTTTTTGTTATTATTTTATGCAAAATGCGATTTATTCTTCTTTTGCTATTTCCAAACGCAAGGCTTTAATTCTTTCCAAGCTAAATTCTGTAATTTCAACAATTTCAGCATTATCATAGCCTTTCCGAATACACCTTTTTGCAATATCAATAGCTTCTAAACGCCTATATTTTGCAATAGTGATTTTGTTAGCTTCTTTATTTTTCGCTAAAGTGCGTTCTTCTCGTGTTAGATTTTCAAAACTAATGAGTTCTACTGCTTTTTTGATGCCTTCATTTTTGAAATTTAAAGCTGGCCGTTGGGGATTGTGAATAGATTGATAAATCAAATCTAGCCAATCTCGAATAGCTTGCGGTGTACTTTCGTCAGAATGATTTGGGTTGAGGCAAACGAATTGATGTCCATATAAACTCCTCATTTCGCCTTTCAAAGTGCGAGGATTAACATTTAGTAATAATACTTCATCTTTTATCGGCTGACCATTTTTTTCGCTAATTGTATAAGGTGCTGTTAGCACAACTATCACATAAACCGTCTGTTTTATTGCATATTCTCTGGCACTTTTCTGTTGTTCGGCAATGAGCATGAAAAAATAATGCAAAAATCTATCGAAGTGATGGTCATATTCTACTCGTTGAATTTCTATAACCACTCTTTTATCTACTGTTTCTGCAAAAATATCTAATTCAAAATCGACAAAGCCAATTTTAGGATTAAATTTCTTTTCTGTTTCTATTTTTTCTACTTCTACATCAATGCCTAAAACATCTTTAACAAATGCTTTAAATACAATTTTATTCGTAAAAGCTTTTTTGAAAATCACACCATTATCCAAGTTTCCAAGCATCATTTTATTTTGGTTTTTGAGTTAAAAAACAATATTTCTTCTATCAAGATAAACTTTTTCTAAAACTTTTGCAAAAAAACAAGCTACAACAACTAAAAACTAAGCACTAAAAATTAAAAACTATCCCATTTTTTCACTCAAAAACTTAGCCGTATAAGAATTTTCGCACTTCGCCAAACCCTCTGGCGTGCCTTGATACAATAAAAAACCGCCTTTATCGCCACCTTCTGGGCCAAGGTCTATTACCCAATCTGCCGACTTAATGATGTCTATATTGTGTTCGACAATAACAATCGTATGTCCTTTTTTTACCAAAGCATTGAAAGCCGCTAAAAGCTTGTTGATGTCGTTGAAATGAAGGCCAGTAGAAGGCTCATCGAAAATAAATAAAATAGGTTTTGCTCGGCCGCCTTTGCTCAAATAAGAAGCCAATTTCACCCTTTGAGCCTCGCCACCAGAAAGCGTACTCGACGACTGCCCAAGCTTCACATAGCCCAAACCGACATCTACCAAAGGCTGCATTCGTCGCACAATGCTGCTATGGCCTTCAAAAAACGCCAAACCTTCTTCTATGCTCATGTTCAACACCTCAAAAATGTTTTTGTCTTTGTATTTTACATCTATGACATTTGGTTTGAAACGCTGACCATTGCAAGCTTCGCAAACTAGCCGAACATCTGCCAAAAACTGCATTTCTACCAATATTTCGCCTTCGCCTTTACAGGTTTCACAGCGGCCGCCCTCTGTATTGAATGAAAAATGTTTGGCCGCAAAACCTCTTATTTTTGATAATTGTTGGCTCGCAAAAAGTTTTCGTATAGCATCATAAGCTTTTACATAAGTCACTGGATTTGAGCGAGATGAACGCCCCAAAGGATTTTGGTCTATCATTTCTATTTGCGAAATAGAATCGACATCACCAGACAATTGTAAATGTTTGCCAGCTACATCTCCTATGTTTTCGAGCTTGCGTTTTAAGGCACGATGCAAAATGTCTTTTACCAAAGTCGTTTTGCCAGAGCCAGAAACTCCTGTGACAACCGTAATGGCATTTAATGGAAATTTGGCAGTTATATTTTTCAAATTAAAATGCGTCGCACCTTCTACCGAAATGGAATTGACAATTTTTCGCCGCTTTTCAGGAATAGCTATTTTTTTTCTGCCCAACAAAAAATCTGCTGTCAAACTATTTTTTGCTTTTTTCAAATCGCTAGGTTTGCCCGAAAACACCAACTCGCCACCCAAATGTCCAGCCGCAGGCCCAATATCAATAATGTAGTCGGCAGCACGCATAATATCTTCTTCATGCTCCACGATAATCACGGTATTGTCCAAATCTCGCAACTCTTTCAATACTTCAATCAAACGCTCCGTATCTTTCGGATGCAAACCAATACTCGGCTCATCTAAAATATACATGGCATTTGTTAAGTTGCTTCCCAAAGAACGAGTAAGATTAATGCGTTGTGTTTCGCCACCAGATAAGGTGCTAGACCAACGATTGAGCGTCAAATAACCCAAACCAATATTTTCCATCACGGCCAAACGCTGATTGACTTCTTCAATAATTCGCTTGGCAACTTCTTTTTCGTATTTGTTGAGTTCCAAATTTGCAAAAAAGGTTCGCAAATCTTTTATAGGCAACAAAACGAGTTCGGCAATAGACTTTCCGCCAATTTTGACATATTGCACATCTTTTCGCAAACGACTTCCCATACATTCCGAACAATCTGTGCGGCCACGATAGCGAGACAATAGCACACGATATTGTATTTTATGTGCTTGCTTTTCCAACTCTTTGAAAAAATCGTGCAAGCCTTGTGTCTCTGGCACGCCATTCCATAAAATGTTGTATTGTTCTTTTGTTAAGTCTTTTATAGGTTTGTGAATAGGAAAACCAATCGCACGACTAACAGCGATAAAACGCTTTTTGTAATTGCTCATTTTATCTCCACGCCAGCAAGCTACGGCATCTTGATACACCGATAGCTCTGGATTTGGAATAACTAAGCGAGGATCTATATCAACCACTTTTCCAAAACCTTCACACTTCTGACACGCACCATAAGGACTATTATAATTGAAAAAATGTTGGTTCGGTTCTTCAAATACTATTCCATCGAGTTCGAAACGGTTTGAATAGGCATGAAATTTGCCATCAATCAGTAAAATACAATCGCCCAAACTCTCGAAAAAGGCCGTATTGACAGAATCTGCACAGCGACTTTGTGTATCTTCATCGTTGTGTTTGACGACAAGGCGGTCAATCAAAACTTTAATTTTGCCTTTTTGAGCTAAAATTTCGGCATCATTTAGATTTAAATCTTCAATTTTTACTATTTTTTCATCAATTAGCAACCTGTTAAAACCTTTTTGCAAAAATAACGACATTTCCATAGTGGCTTTATCGCTATCTTTTAGTCTGAAAGGTATTAATATTTGTACTTTAGTTTTTTCGGGAAATGAGAAAATAAAATCGACGACATCGCTCACTTCATTTTTTTTGACTTCTTGGTTTGAAATAGGCGAAAAGGTGTGTCCAATTCTAGCAAATAACAAACGCAAATAGTCATAAATCTCTGTGAGTGTACCGACTGTTGAGCGAGAAGTACGAGTTACAACTTTTTGTTCTATCGCAATAGCTGGGCTGATTCCTTTGATAAAATCGACTTCTGGCTTATTCATACGCATCAAAAACTGCCGTGCATAAGACGACAAGCTTTCGACATATCGTCTTTGCCCTTCGGCATATAGCGTGTCGATGGTTAGCGATGACTTGCCAGAGCCAGAAACTCCTGTCACAACAACAAGGCTATTTCGAGGAATACGCACATCAATATTTTTGAGATTATGCACTCTTGCACCTTTTATAAAAATCTGATTTGCTGGTTGGATAGTATTGTTTTTGTTCATATTTTTGTTAAAGCTTTCAGGTGTTGTTTTTTGATATAAAAAGTCTGAAAAAATACATTTTCCTTAAAAAAAAATAAAAATGATTAAACCAAAACCTATTTAAACGATTCAAAGAGGTTAAATATTATGCAAGTAAAAAAAACAAGTGTTATATTTTTTCTTTTAGCTTTTAATTGAAAGGTTGAAATTAGTACATTTTTTTATTTTTTTAAAAAAAGAATGCACATCTTTTTTGAATTCCGTAATATAATTATTAACTTTGTTTATCCTTTTGACAAAAAATATTATAACAAATTCCATTCTTTAAATAAAATATCGCTTATAGAGTAAAACTTTTACGTTAATTTCATTTTTTCATTTATCAATTTGCTATTTAGTTAGTATTTGTACCTTACTAAATAACTAAATGCAACATTTTATAGAATGTTGTTAAGTATAGACCTCGTAATTTATTTTGTAATTAAAACACACTATTCATAGTAATATAAGTGCGTTTTTTTGCTAGAAATAAGTTATTTGGCCGCTATTCACTAAAAAATACTGAATAATTATGACAAAAACGATGAAAGTAACGGACGATAGAGTTTTGGTCAAAATGTATATGGCTGGCGATGATATAGCTTTAGCCGAACTCATTAGAAGACACAAAGATAAGGTTTTTACTTCTATCTTACTTTTCGTAAAAGACGAAATTCTTGCCGAAGACATTTTTCAAGATACATTTATTAAGGTTATCGAAACTTTACGCAGGGGAAAATATTCCGAAGAAGGAAAATTTTTGCCTTGGGTGCTTCGCATTGCCTATAATTTGTGCATTGACCATTATAGAAAACTAAAACGCTCGCCTACTGTAACTACAAATGCTGGTTACGACATTTTTAAAGTGCTTAAATTTGTGGAAGATAGCCCAGAAGAAAGCATGATAAAAAAGCAAACCTATGCTAAGGTAAGAGATTTAATACGACAGTTGCCACAAGAACAAAAAGAAGTGGTCATTTTGAGACATTATGCAGAGTTGAGCTTTAAAGAAATCGCTGCTATTACGAATGTTAGCATCAATACTGCTTTGGGTAGAATGCGATATGCTTTGATAAATATGCGAAAACTTATTCAAGAACGACATATTGCTTTGTAAAAAATGCTATTTTCTTCGTTTTGCTTTTTCATAATTGATAAAATGAAACCGATAAATTGTCTGTCTATGAAAAAAGGCTTTATTCCGATGATGGAATAAAGCCTTTTTTTTAGTCCATTATACCAGCATGAGTTTTTAACTCGTGCTAAACCAAATGGGTAGCTTGTAGCTACCTACTGCAATTTGAACAAAGATTTTGGCAGTTAAAAACTACCATTTTTGTGTGGTACGAGTTGAAAACTCGCACCTGTATTATTTTTTTGTTTTTTTTAGTCCATTATACCAGCATGAGTTTTTAACTCGTGCTAAACCAAATGG
>JBMZCV010000099.1:0-19065 GCA_049613665.1 Chitinophagales bacterium
ATTTTCATAGGAAAGCAACAATTTTCCATTTTTTTACATCAAAAAACCATTTTCATGTTACTCATAAATTTAGATAGGTTTATAGACATTGTCTATAAACCTATTTTTTGTAACTATTTGTATTATGACTATTTTAGGTAAAGTTAGGTTTTATGCTAAAATTTCGATTTTAATTTTTTCTATTCTATTAGCCTTTTTTTGCATAACAGTAAACCTAAATTTTTCAAAAACAACTTGTTCGTTTTTATTCAGAAATTTGCCTTCGAGCTCCAATAATAAACCTGCTAATGATTCAACTTCATTTTGCACATCTTTAAAGGTTTGTGTGTCTATTTTCATGATTTTGCAAACAACCAACAAACTTGTTTTGCCATTGAAAATATAATTAAAGTCGTTGAGTTTTTCATAATCGACATCGTCATCATCATTATCGTACTCATCTTTGATGTCGCCCACAATTTCTTCAATGATGTCTTCGAGCGTAATGAGGCCTGCTGTTCCTCCATATTCATCAACAACAATGGCTAAATGTGTGCGTCTTTGCTGAATTTCTTTTAACAAATCTTGCACTTTTTTTGTTTCAGGCACAAAGAAAGCTTCTCTTACCAAATTTTGCCACTGAAAAGTAGGTGGTTGATCGACATATTGCAACAAATCTTTGACATATAACAATCCTTTTATGTTGTCGATATCATCTGAATAAACAGGCACTCTAGAATATCCTTCTTGAATGAGTTGGGGCAACAATACATCGAAAGGTGTATTAATATCGGTTGCAAAAATGTCTAATCTGTTGTGCATGATTTGTTTTACTGCTATATTTCGAAAGGCGACAATGCCTTTTAGCATGTAAGCATCTTGTGGTGTAGTATCGGTGTGGCTAATTTTGGCAACCATATCAATGGCTTGGTCAATTTCATCTTGATTAATAGCATTTTTCATATTGGCATCTATGCGACGTTCAAGTGCATTGGTGGTATAAGCCAAAAAGCGACTAGCAGGATAAAAAAGATTATACATAACCTGAATAGGCAAGCTCGCAATTCTTGCTAAGTGCAAGTTATTGACGGTTGCATATACTTTGGGCATCACTTCGCCAAATAATACTAAAATGAACGAAACGACAAGTGTATTGATAACAAACTCAAGCCATATCGGATTGTTTCCAAAATCGAGAAGGTTGTTTGTTAAAAAATAAGAAATAATAATGATAGATATATTGAAAAAGTTGTTGGCAATGAGAATGGTGGCTAATAGATATTCTGGCTTTTTCAAAAGATGCAAAATGCGTCGATTTGTGCGATTATCCTTTTGTTTTAGGTCTGCTATTTGCTCTGGCGAGAGCGAAAAATAAGCTATTTCTGAGCCAGAGATTAGAGCCGAGCCCAAAATTAGAATTATCATAAAAGCTAAAGAACCATACACAATGTTGGCGTTATAGTTGCTATTGATAAACGAGAACATATAAATAGAAAAAAAGCTTTCTATATATTCTAAATTACTAGAGATAAACGATAGGTAATATTCCCCTTCCGAATGACTGTCCAAGACTATAAAGTTTGATTAGAAAATTTTTTTTTGATAAAATAAGTAATTGTTAAGCTTTCTCCATAGCAAAACGGTCTGAAAAAAAGTGATAGATAACTTGTTTAAATATAGAGAAAATAAATTCTACAATAAATATAAGCTAAATTATCATTTTTTTCAGACCGAATGTTTATTTTTTCTTTTTTTATTGCTAAAAAAAAGTGTTTTTGATGTTTTAATGATAAAAAGAGGTAGCTATGCTATCATATTAAAATGGCAAGTCATCTACTTCTTCTGCAATAGGGTCTTTTGCTTGTGGTTCTATTCGTGGTGTACTTTGATAGTTATTTTGCGAATTATTAGTAGCAGGTTTGTTATAAGTTGAATTTGCATTGCTGTTTTGCCCATTATTTTCATCATCTGAGCGGCTACCTAGCATCTTGAAAGTTTGTACATTAATTTCTGTCATGTAGCGTTTGCTTCCGTCTTGTGCTTCCCAAGAGCGAGTTTTAATGCTGCCTTCTACATAAACTTGTTTGCCTTTTCGCAAATATTTTTCTGCAATTTCAGCAGATTTTCCCCACAATACAAGATTGTGCCATTCTGTATTTTCTACTTGCTGTCCTTCTCTATTTTTGTATCTTTCTGAAGTGGCTAAAGAAAAGGCCGCTTTTACGGCTCCGCTTTCAAAATATTGCATTTCAGGGTCTTTTCCTAAACGACCAATCAACATGACTTTGTTTAAACTACTCATGGTTTTTCTTTTTTTGTGATTTTTTTTGGGGAATTTTTATTGTTTGACTAAACAATGATTTCTTAACAAAGATACATAAATTTGCAATTAATATACAGTATTTTGTCAGTTTTTTTTATTTTTTTTAACCAAAAATTGCTACAACTCAAATAGATATTATGAGCTACAAAACCGAGAGAGGAAAGTGTATCGTTGTTCGGTTATTGACTATATCGCTCGCTATAATTTCGACTTCATACAATCCTTCTACCTCTGGAATAGGCACGATTTCTTGTAAAAAATAAATGCCTAAGCCGCTCAAATCTAGTGCTTCTTGCTCAAAATACAACTCATTATTTTCATCATAAATACGAATATATAGCCTTCGCAACTCGCCATTCAAATCTGTAACACTACCTAAAACAACTAGATTGCTTCCAGAAAAAACGGTTACTATATCATCGACTGCTGGTGTGGTAATATCGAAAGTGGGATAAGTCGTATCGCTAGAATTTTGGAGATAGAAAGTAGATGAAAAGCTTTGTAAATTATCTGAAATATCAAGACTATGTATTACAAGTTGATAGTCGCCGCTCAAAGCATAACTAGGCAGTAGTATGCTAGTATCTAAAATTGCAATTTCGCCATTTAGCAGTCCATTGTCTGAAAACTCCCATGTTTCGCTGCCCAAATCGCTGCTGATGCCCATATTATAAGCTTGCAAGCCTTCATTGTCGCTAAAACTAGCCTGAATGTGAAGTATATCATTGCTCACAAAACTATCGTTTGCCGAAGGCGATATCACCGAAACAATAGGCATAATAGAATCTCCTTTGACAATTTCAACATTTCGCTTTTCGATATTAGAAACATAATCGAAGTGGTCGGTACACTGAACTGTTATTTCATAAATACCTTCGACAATGCCCAAAGGAATAGGTATCATAAGTTGCAGTTCGCTATGTTGTCCAATTAAGTCTTTAGTAATAAGGGTGTCCCAATTTTCGCTTATCAAATTTGGCTGTCGAACATCTATACTATAACTTGCTAAGTTTTCATTGTCGCTAAATTGAATAGAGATAGGCAAGTTTTGCCCAGAAAAAAAAGTAGATTCTGCTATTGGCAACAGCAACATTGTCTGCGGCATTTCAGTATCTAATTTTGAGTTTCCGCAAGATAGAATAAATAAAAAGAAAATGGAATAGAGGTATTTCTTTTTTTTCAACTCCATCAAATGAAGCCAGCTAGTTTGATAAAAAGCGATTTTAGACATTTTTTTAAATGTTTTGTTTAGCAGGTTTTGCTCAAGAATATTTATCAAAAATTGAGCCATTGATGTGTCAAAACTATGTAGTGATATTTTATAAATAAAAAGATGACAAATTTCTGAATAATCAAAACATATTATTTTTATATCAAAAGCTCATGCTTAAACCGTTACAAAAAACGCATCTAAACAGCTTCTGAGGTAGTCGTTCAAAAATTTTTGGGCATTTCAGAACAAGACAACACCTAATTGTCAATGCGTTAGCAACTAAACGAATGCTTTATTAAATCAATAGTTTGGGCATTTATACATTTTTTTATCAAAGGCTTAAACATACTATTTTTCAGTTCAAAAGGCTGTAAAACTTGCAAATAGTGGCCACCTTAGCCTAAAAAAAATAGTATGTTTCCTTTGTCAAAAGGCGTTTTTTTTATTCAACTGAAAATTGTTGTAAAAAATGTCCGAATCATTGTTAAATAGTGCTTGCTACTTAAAAATCTAAACCTAAAGACCAATACAAAACGGCATCACTTCTTGCACCTGTATCTACACCCCAAGCTGCATCAAAACGCAAGAAATAGCCTAATATTTTGCTGCGTACACCTAGACCATAACCACCAACTATAGGGCTTCTAAAATATTTTACGGTAGCTTCTACGGGCGAAGGCGGGCCGCCTATGGTCACTACTGTAAATTGATTTTCGTCGTTGAAAGGCGAAATACCTTCCCACGCCATGCCTATATCCGCAAATCCTACGATTTGAAAATTTTTGAGAAATTCGGAGCGAATTGGTGTTAAGGAAAGGTAGCTAAAAATAGGTATTCGCAGTTCGCTATTGATTACCGCAAAGCTATTTCCATTTCTTACATTTTGCTTAAATCCTCTCACATTTGTGGCCAAAGACTTAAAGGCATAGTTGCCATTTTCATCGACAGGAGTAGAGTAGTCAAAATATTTTTCGGGATTGAAAGCCAACCAATTTTCTACGCCTCCTAAGTAATAAATCATTTTTTTGCTACCAAAAGAATGAGCAAACGCAAAACGGTTGGCAAAAATAATTTGTTTATGCACTTTTTGATAATGTCGAAAATCGCCACCGACAATACCTAATAAGCCTGTATTTTTGATGCTAAAATCTAACTTTTGGTCTGTAACAACAGCATCGAAAGGCTTGTGTACTTCGGCATATAACTTATATCGCATACCATTCAGGAGATTTAATCCTGTTTTTATAGTATTGTCATAGATGTATTCTAGTTTTGCGTGAGCCCAATTTTCGTAGGCTGGCGGCAGTTCAATAGAAACTCTATCGGTTGCCAAAAACTCAATTCTATCATTTCGCAAGCCCACATGTCCTCGAAGGCTTGTGTTTACATCGAAGGGATAGCTCAAGGTATATTGTGCATAGTTTGTGATGTTTTTGGCCGTCACAGGAAACTCTGGAAAGTCTGGAATATCTGTAATAATCAACTGATTTCGAGCCGATTTTCTATACAACAATATTTTTTTGTCCAACCGTTTTTTTAGATTGTGATATTCCAAAAAATATTCCATACCATTTAGGCCAAGCGGAAAACGAAAGCCGCCCATAATACGATAATTTTCCATCAAGTCGGTTACGCCAAATTTGAAAAAAGCATTTAAGTCTGGAACGCTAAATTCTACTGGCGTAAGGTTGAAACTTTCATAGCTATTGAAAATCACAGTATTGTCGACCTGCGAAACGACATGGTCTATGCTAAATTGTGTGAAATGTTTGCGAATATCTGTACGCACAAAAATAGGTCTTTGCTTGTCTGCATCGCTTGCATTAGCATCTTTGTTATTTGCATTTATCGTATTTTCATCTACGATAGCATCTTCTTCCAAAAAGTCAAATTCGCTTTGAAAAAAGTAGTTTTCTATATCTACTTTTTTGCTTTTTAGACTATCAATAGCTGTTTCTTTGACCATTTCATCTTGCAAACTATCGTTATTTATAACCGTTTGACTATCAGTTTTTTCTGTTTCAATGCCTTTATTATTTTCTTCCAAAAAATCATCTATCAAAAAAGTTGCATTTTCTTCTTTTGCCGTTTCTTTTTCTTTAGGCGAATAGACTTTTAGCACTCCTTTTTGTATTAAGTCGGGCGACAAAACATTTACATCTCGCTCGGCTGCTCGTTTTTTTTCTGTTTTTTCAAATAGCTCATATTGCTTTCTATAAGATGTTTTTTTCAAAGATTTTTTTGCCAATTCTACATTTTCAAAGACTTTTTCTTTATGAAACTCATAACGACTATTTCTATAAAACAATCGTATATCTTCGCCAGATTTGGTAGCAACATCGGCTTCTAAAATGCTTTCGGCATAATTGGTAATAGGATAGCTCGTAGCTGTTTTTTTGTAAATATCTTGATAGATAATTGTATCAATCAAGCCTTCTTGCTTCAAGTTTTCGAGCGGATAAGTAGGGTTTAAAGCAAAAGAATCTGGATAATATACCCGTATATCTTGCCGCACAAACACACTATCGAAGTGAGCAGCATAGCGATTATTAACGCCATTTTCGGTGCTCAAAAAAGCGATATGCGTGCTGTCATACAAAGAAGGAAAGTACTCATTTGCATAAGGCGTATTGGTAACTCGCACAAGGTTTCTATCCTTATTTTCGTCTAAGCCTGTATTTTTCAAATCATAGAAAAAAATATCGTTTTTGGTAGGTGGCAAAATCGTATCTAGGCGTTCTGTGCGAAGTGTATCTGTTGGGCGATTTGAAGCAAAAAGTATGCCTTCATGTTCGTCCATTTCTATGTAGCGAGGTTGCAATTCTGTATAAAAATCATTCGTTAAACGTGTTGTTTTTGTATTCGGAATAAAATATATCCACAAATCTACTTGCCCACGTTGCACGGCCGACATCACGAGTTTTCGAGGGTCGCTCATAAACGAAATATCAACTACTTGCTGAAATTTTGTGACATCGTCATTTATTTTAACATTTTTTTCTACATCATAAATCATCAATTTTATTTTGTCTCGTTTTTCATAGACTACGGCCAGTTTTTCGCCACTTTTGTCCCATGCCAACAAAGGATAATTGTCGGTAAAAGCAAGTGTATGAGATTTAAAGCCTGTTCGTAAAATGACTCTTCGTTCATTTGTTTCGGTGTTTAATACAAAGACTTTGTTTTTGCCAATTTCGCTTGTGGTATAAGCAATATATTTTCCTGTTGGGCTGACTTTCATTTCATCTAACAAGATATTTTTCTTCCGAAAATTTTTACCACTTTTATATATTAAACTTTCGTTTGAAATGCTATCACATTGCGTTATTTCTTGTCTATAGAGGTTTGAATAATAGTTGTTGAAGTCGTTAATGACATTTTTTTGCGTATTTCCCAACACAAATAAAAAGCCGCTTTCTATGCTTCTATTTATGCGTGTGAGATACAAAATATTTGGAATAGCCGTTTGCCCATTTATTTGAGCGATATAATGCCACAAAGCATGACCAGCAAAAGTAGCTTCTTCGCCTTCTAGCTTGTTGAAGTCGGTATAATCGCCACGCAAAATACCTGCTCGCAGGCGGTCGTCCATTTCGGGCGACCATTCTTCGCCAACATAAGATACCAAGCCATTGACAAACCAATCAGGTAGATTGAGCAAAACAGCATTTTGCAAAATTTCTTGAATATTTGAGCCGAAAATCATTTTTTCGAGTGATACTCTCACAATGCCTTCTCGAATCTGCCGAGCTAAATTTTGATGATTGCCATCGAAATGAACAAAAATTTTGTTTCCTATAATTTTTGTTACACCACCAGTATTATTTCGCTCTATATTGAGGCCGATATTGGTTTGTTTGAGGTCAGACAAATTATGATATACCATAATTTCGACTTTCGTATTATTTTTATATTCCAATTTACTTTCGATGTCTGCCAGCGTTGTTTCGGCCAAAACTACCGTAAATTTGCACAAATCATAGCCACCCTGATAATAATAAGTTATAAAATTGTCGGACTCATAGTACGACCAAATAAAATCGTGATATTGCACTCGATTTTGGCCAAAAGTTGTATAAAACCCTTGTGCTTGTAGCGTGTTTGAGGAGTTGAAAAGAGTTGAGGAAAAAGCTACTACTATAAAGAGTAAGATTTTTAGGTGAATATTCATGCTTTGTAGTTTTTTGGTTTGTGTATGTTATTAGCGGTCAATTCAAAATATTGTTATGAAAATATACTTTATGCAATATATGGATTACTCAATTTACTAAAATTCTAAGTTTTTTTCAAGAAAACTTTTTCTAACAATAAGTATTCAAGCAAATTTGTGCTATAAATGGTGGAAGCTAACTCCTTAATTTTCGAGATGTAAGAGCAAATCGCTTTATTTATTGTAGCTATTTTGGCCCAAAAAGCTTATACCCAAACAATGTCTCATTATAGAAAAACATTTTAATGTAAAATGCTTTTCTATAAAACGATAACAAAAACAATGCTATTGTGTTTTGTGAATCGAAAAAAAACACTTTTATAAAAAAACGCTTAACTTTGCCATATTAAGCAGTCAAACAAATTTATTTGACTAATTATATAGTGTTTGGAACTTTTGCAGAAAAAAAATTAAATATTATGGGTATAGAAATAGAACGAAAATTTTTGGTAACAAATGAAAGCTGGAAGGAAAAAACGAAAGGTATTTTGTATCGACAAGGCTATTTGAATAGCGAAAAAACAAGAACGGTGCGTGTGAGAACAATAGAAGAAAAAGGTTTTTTGACGATAAAAGGCATTTCAATAGGAGCAAAACGAGCGGAATATGAATATGAAATACCGTTGGCAGATGCTATTGCTTTGCTAAAAATGTGCGAAAAACCTATTATCAGTAAGCATCGCCACAAGCTAGATTTTGAAGGTATGGTTTGGGAAATAGATGAGTTTCATGGCGAAAATGAAGGACTTATAATAGCCGAAATAGAGTTGGAAAGCGAAACGCAGGCTTTTGCTTTTCCTGAGTGGCTTGGACAGGAGGTAACACACGATATAAAATATTTCAATTCTAATTTGATAAAAAACCCTTTTTCGAAATGGCAAAAATGAGTTATCTATTCTCCACACTAATTTATATCGCCTGTTTGAGTTGTTAGCACATTGAAATTTTTGGTGTTAGCTTTCGCATAAGAGTAGTTTATTTATTTTTGTTGTTTGGTTAAAAGCTATTCAACAAAAAATCTGTGGTTCGTGTTGCTATTTTTGCTACCTGTTGATGAGTCAAAAGATGTTTTGCGAAGCTATAATCAAAATACAGTTTTTGGTCGAAAGTATAAACTACCAATGCCAAATTTGGGCTAACAATGCTCGAATTGGTGACATGTATTTGGCTATTGGTAATCGTAAACTTGCCAAAACTACGGCCAAAAGGCAAGCGGCCAAGATTGGAAACCGACAAAGCACCAGCTTTCAAATTGTTGCCTTTGCGAGCGGCTTTCGCAAACTGTACGCCATACATACGATTAAAAAATATTTCGTTTCGCTTGATACTCAACTGAATACGTTTTTTTACATCTGTTGCGAGTTCCCAAAAATCTGTTTTTGAGTTCAATTCATGCACCGTGCCTGCTGCCGAAACATGACAGCCCAAATGTTTGGCAGCTAATTTTGGCTGTATAAAAGGTCGCAAATCTACGGGCGAAAAACATTTGAAATGTATTTTTTCTTGTTGCTCCACATTTTTTTGGTAAAACTCGTATTCTGCCAACATCAAAGCCGCACAAACAGCACCATGTAAAGTAGTTTGGTGTATTCTAGCTTTTTTTATGATTGCTGAAATATGTTTTCCGTCTATATACATGCTATAAATGCCTGTTTTGGCAATTGCATTTTCATTTTCTGCTGCTTTCAAAATTTGCTTATCTGGCTTTCTAATATCGTTTTTTATTTGCCGAAAAACATAGCCTGCAAACTGGAATTTTGAGCCTAAAGAAAAAAGTTTCTTATCGAAAAAATCAATGCTATTGTATGATTTTTTTGCTAAAGGTGCGATATTTTCAGGCGTTTTTCCTGCTGCCAAAGCTGCACAAATGGCCAACAATTCTTTGCCATAGTTCATATAACTCACGCCATCTATCACGGCATGATGTGTATTGAGCAACAAAATATAATCATCGGTTTCGTTTTCTACTGCAATGAGTGAGGTGCGAAAAAGCGGCAAACTAGCATCATCAAAACGGTGGAGTGCTTCGGCTTCAATTTTCGTTCTAATTGCTTCTGCTGTATTTTCTACCTTATCGACAATAAGAGGGATCTTTCCCACATTTTTGTCTGTAAAATACAATTCATTTCTATTTTCTACAATAGAAATTTTTGTAAGAGGGTGGCGAATTTGCAATAAATCGAGGGTTTTTCGCAGCAAGCTTTCAGAAAGTGGCCCTTTTATTCGAAAAACTCGCAAGGCATTATAAGGCGTTAGGTCATTGATGACTGTCCAGATGGCATGAATTTTTTGTAGTGGCATTTCCTTTCATTTTTCAAAATCAGATAAAAAAACTGTTTTTTATAAGTGTCAAGCATTTATTTCAAAATCTTTAGCTGTTTTGTTCCAAAAAAGAATAACAGAAATGAGAAACAAAATGAGTAACGAAAAATTGAGTCCAGTAATGAGCAAAGCACTGCCGATAGGTTTGTTTAATAGATAAATGCCCAAAAAAATAAGGTGTGTCAGCAAGGGATTAAAAAGGTTTGCCCATTTTGGATAAGCTGTTTTACTTGTTTGAACAAGATAGCCTAACGTAGCACTAGCCACAATAAACGAAACATAAAGCACAACGCTAATAGGTTCGAGCAGCATTCGATAGTGATTGAGTGTAATTTGAAACAAATCGGCATCAATAAAAGTTTGCTTTTTGAGGTGCATGAGCTGTGCCAAGCCGCCAAGCATCGCATGATATACTACGCCAATAATCAAGATATAAACTACTGCCGAAAGAATAGGCCACGTCAATTTGCGGCCAGCAGGCCGAAGAGCATGATAAACCAAACCAAAACCGATGAGTTGTAGTGGAATAAAAATAATGCCCAAATAATAGCCTACCACAACTCGCCAAGTACTAATAGGCATTAAAAACATGTAATCTTGATTTTCGTAACCGCCTTCAGGGTTATATAGCATCAGCAAATCGCCGATTCCACCCAAAAGAGCTGCCAAAATACCGATAATTCCGAGCCAATGTAGTTTCATAATATATATCGTATAAGAGAATTGTTTAAATTTTGTTTTTTTTCAGCCAAAAGATAAGATTTAGACAACCTCTGAGTAAAGTAAGAATAACTATTTGCTGAATAGTCTCTAAACTCATTATTTTCGCAACGTGACTTCTTCCTCATTATCAATCGGAATATCAATGGGAATTTCTAAAGCTTTTACGGTAACATATCCTTTATAATGTACTTTTACTTTTTGATTGAACAAAAAGCTCATTGCCGTATTGAGCCAATCGCCCGAAATAATCTTTTGGTCAAGGTCTATTTTTACAGGCACAACAAAATCTGCTGAAGCTGGAATTTCTGTATCAAACGTTTGCTTGACATTGCCCGCTTTTTTGCCATCAATGCTCACATCTAAATCAGTAGCTGTAAGTGTCATTCCAAAAGGATTTGGATTATTTAAGATAACATCTCCTGTTAAGCTTATTTTAGTATCTTTTAGCGATGATAATTTTACGTTTTTTATATACTTAAATTCAGGTTTTTGAGGTGCTTCGCATGATAAACAACAACAGCTCATAATACCTATACTTATCCATAAAAATAAATGTTTCATATTTAGTTTTTTTAAATTGTAATCTTGCCAACTATTCTCTTCTTAGAGGCTGTTTAAATTTTGTTTTTGATGCTGAAAAAGCTAGATTTTTTGTTCAAATTGATACTTTTTTGAGTGGCATAGCACCGCTACGGCTCGAAAAAAAGGGAAAATTTGAGCGGAAAAGATGCTTTTTTTAAGCCAAAGAATAGAATTTAAACAGCCTCTTAGAATAAAAGTATAGTTTAGTTACTAACGCATTGACAATCAAGGTATTGTCTTGTTCTGAAATGTCCAAAAAATTCTGAACGACTTCATTTTTTTAGTTTTAATAATTCATCAATCGGTATCTCTAAAGTGTTAGCAAGTTTTTCAATATTAAGTAACGTAATATTTCGTTCAGCCCTTTCAATCATACCAATATATGTTCTATGAAAACCTGCTTTATGTGCTAAGTTTTCTTGCGAAAGCCCTTTGTCTTTTCTAAGTTTTTTAATTCTTTGTCCAAACTTAACTAATATTTTTCTATCTGTTTTCATTGCTAATTTTAGTATGCTAAATTAAAAGTAGTCGTTTGCTTATACAACCGACAATAGTTAGCATTTTTGCAATTGCATTTTCAATAGCTATCTTTTTTAATCAAAAAACTCCCCTACCTCTCCATATCACACAAAAGTATAACAAGATTACAGTTTTAATTTTTTTTATAAAAAAGAAGAAAAACGCTAGATTTTAGCATCATTTTTCTTTTCAAACTTAGAATAAGCTTTTAAAATAAGCAAGGCAAGTGCATTTAAACCTTCAAGGTTTGTTACATAAAAAAATTTGTTTTACTTTTAAAAAAAAGCGATATTAGCCACTCACAAACAACATATTCATACGAAAACTTTAACTTTCAACATAATTATGGCAAAAAATAAACCCTCAAAAAAAGCTTTACGAAAAGAAAAGCAGCAGAAAAATTTGCAACAGTCAAAAAAGAAAAAAAACACTTCATTCTGGCAAAAACAGCGGCTGCCTTTGATGGCAATAGCAGCTTTGAGTTTTGTACTCTACATTTATACTACAAGCTTTGATTATGTGCTAGATGACCAACTGTATATTACCAAAAATGATTTTACGAAACAAGGCTTTTCGGGTATTTACGACATTTGCACTACTGAAAGTTTGGTAGGTTTTTGGGGTAAGCAAAAAGACATTTTAGAAGGCGGGCGTTATCGTCCGTTGGCCATTGTTTCTTATGCCGTAGAGTATCAACTTTGGGGAGAAAAACCAGGTCGTAGCCATTTTTTCAATGTCGTTTTATACTGTTTGGTTGGCATTTTGCTTTATCGAATTTTGTGTATACTATTTCCTCCAGACGAAAAAACAAAATGGTATCTCACTTTGCCATTTATTGCGGCAGCCTTGTATGTGGCTCACCCTTTGCACTCCGAAGTGGTAGCAAACATTAAAGGGCGAGTAGAAATTTTGGCTTCGCTCGGTGTACTTGCTACCTTATATTATTCCCTAAAATATATTGATACTGACGATATAAAATATTTTATAGCAAGCTTTGTGGCCTTTTTTCTAGCTTTGCTGTCTAAAGAAAGTGCGATTACATTTGTGGCTATTATTCCACTCACTATTTACTTTTTTACGAAGGCTACTTTTAAGAAAAACGCTATTGCAACAACGCCTTTGCTCGCTGCAACTGTGCTATTTCTTGTTGTGAGATATATGGTTATCGGCTACTTTTTGGGTGGCGACAAAGTAGAAGTGACAGAGCTTTTGAATGACCCTTTTCTAGGCACATCATTTGCTGATAAGTATGCGACTATCTTTTATACTTTAGGCATTTACATCAAACTCTTGCTTTTTCCTTTGACTCTGACGCATGACTATTATCCAAAACAAATTCCGATAATCACTTGGGCAGACCCTCGAGCTATTGTTCCTTTGCTCATGTATATTGGTTTGGGCCTGTTTGCTCTTTGGGGCTTGCTTCGCAAAAATGTAGTAGCTTATGGCATTTTGGTATATTTATTGAGCTTTTCTATCGTTTCCAACCTCGTATTTTCTATTGGTGCGTTTATGAATGAGCGTTTTATGTATTTGCCATCTATTGGTTTTTGCATTATTATTGCTTATTTGCTAGTAGAAAAAGTACCAAATTGGCTAAAATTGGCAGAAAACAAAAAACAAACTGCACTTACAGCTATGTTTGCAATGTTATTGCTTGGCTATTCACTTCGCACCTTAGCACGAATACCTGTTTGGGAAACCAATGAAACCTTGTTTTTGGCCGATGTTCACAATTCGCCAAATAGCACCAAAGCCAACACTTCGGCAGGTGGTACTTTGATAGAAAAAGGTGCAGTTATGAAAAATCAGAGCGAAAAAATAAAAGTTATGACGCAAGGTATCAAATATTTAGATAAAGCCTTGCAGATTTATCCCGACAATATCAATGCTCACCTTTTGCGAGGTAATGCATATTATGATGTTGGTCGCAATTATGATAAAATGTTTGAATCTTATAACTTTGTGTTGTCCGTAAATCCAAATCATGCCGATGTACAACGCAATTTGAATATTATTTCGGAGCAAGAAAATGACCCAAAAAATGTAGATAAGCTCATTAATTTTTATGAAACACAAGTTGTGCCGCTAGAGCCTTCGAGCTTTCAGACCTATGATGCTTTGGGTGTTTTGTATGGAAAAAAGAAAAATGATTTGCCGAATGGCATCAAATATTTTGAAAAAGCTTTGGAATATCCACCAGCCAACAAAGGCAATATGCGTGATTATGTGGGTGTAATGCAAGATTTGGCCATCGCCTACGGCATGAGTGGCAAATATCCAGAAGCACTAGAAACAAACAAAAAAGCTTTAGAATATCAGCCAAACAATGCTAAAATATTGTTGAATATCGGTATCACTTATCAGCAGTTGGGCGATACTTTGAAGGCACAAAACTATATGAATCAGGCTGTGACCTTAGACCCAAAATTACGAAGTAGATTGAATTAATAAGTTTTAAGTGCCAAGCACTTACTAAGAAGAAAGTAAAGTTATGATAAACGGAAAAAAAGTAGTTGTAGTGATGCCAGCTTATAATGCAGCAAAAACTTTGGAACAAACCTACAACGAAATACCTTTTAATATAGTAGATGATGTCATTTTGGTAGATGATGCCAGCAAAGACAATACGGTAGATGTGGCGAAAGCTTTGGGTGTAACTCATGTCATTCGGCATGACAAAAACAAAGGTTATGGCGGCAATCAAAAGACTTGTTATAAGACCGCTTTAGGTTTGGGGGCCGATATAGTGATTATGGTTCACCCAGACTATCAATATACGCCTTTGCTCATTCCATCTATCGCCCATATTATCGCCAACGATTTGTATCCTGTCGTGTTGGCTTCTCGTATTTTGGGCAAAGGAGCTTTGCGTGGTGGTATGCCTATGTATAAATATATTGCCAATCGTTTTTTGACGCTATCGCAAAACATACTTATCAATCAAAAACTGTCGGAATATCACACAGGCTACCGAGCCTTTTCTCGAGAGGTATTGGAAGGCATCAACTATGAAAATAATTCAGACGATTTTATTTTCGACAATCAAATGCTATCGCAAATATTTTATGCAGGCTTCGAAATTGGCGAAGTAACTTGCCCAACCAAATATTTTACCGATGCTTCTTCTATCAACCTCAAACGAAGTACCATTTATGGTCTTGGCGTTTTGAAAGTGTCTTTGATGCACTTTTTGCAACGAAAAGGCTTGGCGAAGTTTAAGTTGTATGAGTAGAGGAGGAATGTTTTTTGAAAGAAAAAGTAACTTACCTTTTGCTAAAACAATAAATATTACTATTTTGCGATTTATATTAGCAAAAAATCAACAAAATTTCGTATGTGCTTTGTAGAAAATGTAAAAACCATATTTGAAATCTCTGATAATATTCGTAGCTCTATTATTTTTACTCATAAAATAGCAGATGCTACGAATAATGAAGAGTGTTTTGCCCTTTATAAAGCTCAAAAATACGGAGCTTCAGCCGTTTATTTTCGCTATCTAAACATCAAAAACGTCCTTAATGACGAAAAAGATATTCCTACCCCTTTAGCTTATATTTATGACAATACTAACAATGCTTTTAGTGAACAAGATATAGCCGAAATTCATAGAAAATTGTGGAACAGCGAAATTGTTTTTTTATATATTGTTATAGAAAAAGAAACCGTACGTTTTTATAATCCTCGCAAACCTGTTTCGGTAGATGAAAATCAAAATGAAAATATTGTCGCTATTCCTTTAACCGAATCGCTTAAAATTACAGCCGATATAGTTCAAAAATTGAATGATTTAAAACTATCATCTCAATATTTGAGCAGCCCGCTATTTGTGGAGCATTTTCAGAAAGATGAATTTTTAGAAGAAAATAGTCCATATTATATTTTGCTCAATCGTTTGAAATACACAAGAGATAATTTGATAGCAGAAAAAAACTTCACGCTTTCTAAAAAAATGCTCAATAAGCTTTTGGTAATGCTGATACTCGTCAAATATTTGGAAGAAAAAAAAGATGAAAACGATATAAGTATTGTCGATATTGATAAGAATTTATGGAAAAAATTTAATGTAGAATCTGTTACGGAGATATTGCGGAAGGGGAAAATTATAGATTTTTTAGAAAAACTAAATAGCAAATTTGAAGGCAATGTATTTTATTTATCAAAAGAAAGAATCGAAAATGAGTCATATTCTGAAGAAGAGGAAATACAAAAAATTACAAAAACACATCTTAATCTAATTGCAGATTATTTTGATGCTGATGTAAATCCTGAAAATAAAACAAAATTTATTTGGCGACAATACGACTTCAATCACTTGCCTATTGAACTGATTAGCGGTATCTACGAAGCATTTTTGACTAACAAAACTAGCGATATAGCTTACACACCTCCTTATTTAGTCAATTTATTGATTGACGAGGCCATGCCTTTGGATAAAGCTCAAGATTTTTTTGGAAAACAAAAATTTAAGGTTTTTGACCCATCTTGCGGCTCGGGCATTTTTTTGGTTTCTGCCTACAAAAGAATGATAGAATGGCAAATTATGCTAAACTATCAAGAAAGTGAAGAGGGTGAATGGAAAATTCCAAGTATTGGAGTATTAAAAAAGATTTTAAAAAATAACATTTTCGGAACAGATATTCACAAAGGAGCACAAGAAATTGCTGTTTTTAGCTGTGCTATTGCCTTGTGTCAATTTTTGTCGCCCATAAAAATTTGGAACAGTTTAAAATTTGATGACTTAGGCGAAAACAATATTTTACATTCCGACTATTTTATATTTTGGAATAAAAATAAAGAAACTACAAAGTTTGATTTGATTATTGGTAATCCACCTTTTGAGAATTTAGGTAAAGAACATTATCAAAAATTACTAAACACTTATGAATTAGAGCCTGTACCAGGTCCACAAATTGCCTTTTTATTTTTAAATACAGCGAATGATTTATTGAAAAAAAATGGAAAATTATCATTAATATTACCTTCACAATTTTTATACAATCAGGCACAAGTAGCACTTGATTTTCAGAAAAAGTTTCTTGAAAATCATTGTGTAGAACAAATATATGATTTTTCACTGCTGCGTAGGGTGCTTTTCAAAAAGAAAAAAACAAAAGCAAAAAAATCTAAAGATAGTCAGGCTGCTGTATGTGCCTTGATACTTCGCAATAAAAATATACCAAAAAGACATAAATTGATACATACCGTTTTTCAACGTTTGTTACAACATGAGAAAAAAACTTATTTTGAAGCTGATTATTATGATATTCATCATATTCGCTATGATATAGCTTGTAACGAACCTTTTATTTGGAAATGCAATTTAATGGGCGGCGGCCGTTTATATCACTTTCTTAAGATATTGAAAGATGAATATTCTGAAACTTTTGGCGATTTTCTTAAAAAGAAGCAAAAAGAAGAAAATTGGAAAGTTGGAGAAGGATACAAAAAAGTTTCTGAGCAACAAAAAAAAGAAGGTATTGATTATGTAATAAAAAAGTACGGAAAAAATACGGCAGACTATATAACAAATTTTAATTATGTAGAAAATAAAGATTTTGTACTACAAGATGGAAAATCACTTATAAAAACTGCACAAGAGGAACAAGATACGTATTTTGAAACTCCTGTAAGAAACGGTAAGCAAATATTTTATACTCCTCATATTATTATAAGGAAACATCCTACTTTGCCTATTCTTTTTTTAGAAGAAGACTTACGATTCAAAAATGGAATAGTAGGTATTCATGCACCTAAAACAGAAGAAAACATAAAGGCATTAAAAGGAATAGTAGAAAAATTTAATACTTATCGTGATTTTTTTAGATTTTATATTTTTGCAACAAGTAATCGTACTATACGCTATGATAAATATTCTATTCTCAAAAAAGACATTATGAACTTGCCTTATATTACAGCAGATTTTTTCATCAATACTACTGAAAAGTGGATAATAAATGATGTTTTAAGTTTTTATAGTGAGGCAAATAAAAAAAGTAGTGAAAATAAACTCAATGAACCTGCTGAATTAAAACATTTAAAAGAATATGCTAAAACATTTTGTTTTATTTTAAATACAATATATAAAAATAAAACCTTTAAATATCGTTTAGGCGAAATACAACAAACGCATTTATATTATATTGTTTCCTTTCATTATGGAAAAACAATGCCTAAAAATACAGGAAAGTTGTCAACTATTCAAGATGATTTAGATGAAAGTTTAAAAGTTTTTATAGAAAATAATTTAGGAGAAAGCTATAAATTACATCGCCTGCTCAAATATTATAAACATGAAAATGGCGATGATATTGTATATTTTATCAAAGCAAAACAAAAGCGTTATTGGCTCAATTCTATTGCCATAAAAGATGCCGATGGCGTGCTTAGTGACTTAATTAAGGCTGGACATTAAAAAATAAGAAAATGAGAGGTAATAATCTTAATAAAAATACTTCAAAGAATCATTCAAAAGGAGAAGTAGTAAGTGAAGTTTTATCTTTTTTGAAAAGAGCTTTGCCTTTTTTTATTATAAATCAGAGAACAAAGGAAGTAATTTTAAATAATCAAATAAGTAAATTACTTAATAAACGTTCAAGAAAAGAAGCATATGAAAAAAAAGAAGCATTAAACTTTCTTTTTACACCAGAATTTAAATCTAATACAAAAAATAGCGGTATAGTTGATTTGGATGTGACAATTATGAATATTGATATTTCAACACAAAGTGAAGAAGATGTTAATCCTTTTTTCACGATAGAATGTAAACGTTTGCGAACACCTATCAGTAAAAGTGAGCAATATGTTTCAGGCAAAACGGGTGGCATTGAACGTTTCAAAGCAAATAAACATGGCATTGATTTAAACGGAAACTTATTAAAAAACAATGCTATGATAGGCTATGTAGAAGATAAAGATTTTAAATTTTGGCTAGCAACTATCAATAAGTGGATAGATGAATTAATTGAAAAAGGTAAAGATGGTTTGAAATGGTTGGCAGATGAAAAGCTAAAAAAAGAAAGTTTTGATAAAATAGCAGTGTTGAAATCAAAGCATTTACGAAGCACTAAAGAAATAGAAACCGTTGAACTAACACATTTTTGGATAAAAATGGCTTAAAAAAACAAACTACAACAACTATGAAACTAAAAGTCGTACACCTTGTTAGAATAGACAAATACTTATGGTCTATAC